>JAISPO010000181.1 GCA_031274855.1 Zoogloeaceae bacterium
CGCCTGACTGCCGGTGGCGTGGCCGTCGAGACCGAGCGGCAGCGAAGGCCGCGATACTGGCACGGCGCCTGAGGTAAAATGCGCCGTGGCGGGTCTCCCCGCATTGTGGCGCGGTGAATCTGGTCAGGTCCGGAAGGAAGCAGCCACAGCCGATGTCCGCAAGTGCCGGGGGTCAGGCTCGCCACCTTCCTTTCAGGTTTCAGGCGTCAGGTTCCAGGATACAGGCTAAAATGAATTGTTATTTAGTCAAACTTGACTCATAATAGATTCATGCCGATGAAGCCGAACTACAAGCCTCCATTCAGCAAGTTCGTGAAGAAAGCGCATAAGCCTTTGCAGCTTGCGATTGAGGATGCTGTCGAGGAGATTTGCCGGAGTCCCGACATTGGCGAGGCCAAGGTGGGCGATCTGGCGGGCATATGGGTCTGCAAGTTCAAATTCAATCGTCAGGAGTACTTGATTGCGTACCGGCCTCCGTCACCGGAAATGCGACGCCGGGGGATTGATATCGAATTGCTGATGATTGATTTCTACCAGATTGGCTCGCATGAAAATTTTTATGACGATCTCAAGCGATATCTGAAATCGGAAGGATGAAGAATGGCACAAACCCTGACTGCTGAAGAGCTGTACCAAGACCTTCGCCAAATGCCGCCGGTTGAGCGGCAGCGGTTTTTCGTGATTCTGTCCGCGAATGCGTTTGGCGGCGAAGACCTCAGTCACGAACAACTATTTGGACACCTCGCCGGCGACGAGTTTACTGCTCAGGAGGCTGCCGAATATCTGGAAGTCTCGATGTCGACATTCCGCCGCATCGTCACCGATGGCAGACTGACGCCCAGTTCAACGGTTGGCCGCAACCAGATGTTTGCCGTCCCCGACCTCAAGGCTTTCAAGAAGGCGCAGCAGCGTACAAGGTCAAGGTTTAACTGAAACCTGTACCCTGAAGTGCAATACCCCCTTACAAATTGACACCGGTTCGATACAGAACGGTTACGTTGATGGGTTTCAATGGCGCTGTCGTAACCAGTCATCCATAGGAGAGCAACCATGAAATCGAAAACCAGAATCATTACTGCCTTGATCGCCGTTGGGATTATGGGGGCGGGCGTACCGGCGTTTGCCCAGCCAAGCGGCCCAGGCTCAGGCGGTTGTTGCGCCACCGGCGGCATGGGGGGGCGCGCCAATGTCCAGCCCGGAATGTTTATTGAGCAGCGTCTGGCCCGTTTTCAGGCCGATCTGAAATTGACGCCCGCGCAGGAACCGCTCTGGCAGGAGTTTGCCGAGCAGGCGCGCGCCAAAGCCGGCAAGGGCATGAGGGCCATGCGCGACACCATGCAGGATCCCAGCCTGTCGGCGCCTGACCGGATGGAGCGCCGCGCCGCAGCCATGAGGGAACAGGTGGCGGCGATGGAGGCGACCCATGCCAAGTTCAAGCGTTTGTATGATGCCCTGACTCCCGATCAGAAGCGCGTCGCCGATACCCATGCCGCCCGCATGGGGCCGGGCGCAGGCGGTCAGCAGTGCGCTTATTCCGGCCGTAGCGGCCCGCGTGGCAAGTTCGCTCCGCCACCGGCATCCGCCAACTGATTTTGCGGCTCACAAGCAACGGGGCGCTCCTGCGCGGGGAGCGCCCCGTTTGCTTTGCTAGAATCATCGAATGAGCTATCAAGTCCTCGCCCGCAAGTGGCGCCCCAAGTCGTTCGCCACATTGGTGGGGCAGGAGCACGTCGTCAAGGCGCTGACCCACGCGCTTGAACAGCAGCGGCTCCATCACGCCTATTTATTTACCGGCACGCGCGGCGTCGGCAAGACGACGCTGGCGCGGATTCTCGCCAAGGCGCTCAACTGCGAGACCGGCATCACCGCGACGCCCTGCGGTACTTGCTCGTCCTGCGCCGAAATCGACGGCGGACGCTTTGTCGATTACATCGAACTTGACGCGGCTTCCAATCGCGGCGTCGACGACATGACCAGTCTGCTGGAAAAGGCGACTTACGCGCCGACGCGCGGCCGCTTCAAGGTTTATGTGATCGACGAAGTACATCAGCTTTCCGGCCATGCCTTCAACGCCATGCTGAAAACGCTGGAAGAGCCGCCCGAACACGTCAAGTTCATTCTGGCGACGACCGATCCGCAGAAAATTCCCGTGACCGTCCTGTCGCGCTGCTTGCAGTTCAACCTCAAGCAGATGTCGCCCAACTACATCGTCGATCATCTCGGCCATGTGCTGACGCAGGAAAACATCCCCTTCGAACCGGCGGCGCTGCGTCACTTGGCCAAGGCTGCGGCGGGCAGTATGCGCGACGCGCTGTCGCTGCTCGATCAAGCCATCGCGCATGGCGCCGGAAAGATCGAGGAAACCGGCGTGCGCGATATGCTCGGCACAGTCGGCGACGATTATCTGTTTGCGGTACTCGATGGTCTCAAAGACGGCAATGTGCAGGCCATGCTCGATCAGGCCGACGACATGGACGAGCGCAGCCTCTCCTTCGAATCCGCCTTGCAGGAACTGGCGACTCTGTTCCATCGCATTGCCCTGTTGCAGTTCGCGCCGCAGGCGTTGACCGACGATGCCGAACGGGCGCGGCTGACGCCCTATGCCGCCGCGTTCGATGCCGAATTTCTTCAGCTTTGTTACCAGATTGCGATTCATGGCCGCGACGAAATCGGTCTCGCGCCCGATGAACATGCGGGCTTTGCCATGACCCTGTTGCGCCTGTTCGCCTTCCGGCCCGAAGCCGGAACGCCGCTTGCCGCCGGTGCGGGCAAGGCTGCCGGTTCGCCGCCGCCTGCGCGTCCGGCTGCGCCGCCAGCCCCACCAGCGCCACGCTCAGTCCCCGCGTCAACGCCTGCAACAATGCCCGCGCCTGCGGATGATTGGCATACCGTCGCCGCGCAGTTGGCGGGCATGGTGCGCCAGCTTGCGCAGCATTGCGAGCTGATCGAGCGCAAGGATGGCCTCGTGCGTCTGCGGCTCGATCCGGCGCATCCGCATCTTCAGCAGCATCAGGACAAATTGCGTGCCGCGCTGGCCGAGTTCTGGGGCGAACTGCGTCTGGAAATTACGCTCGCCGCGCCCGACGTGACCACGCCTGCCGCGCAGGTAAAACAGGAAAAACGCGAACGTCAGGAAAAGGCGATTGCCGCCATCGAGCAGGACCCCTTCGTGCGCGAGGCGATTGATATTTTCAACGCCAGCATCGACGAAACCACGATCAAACCAGTCTGAGGAGTGAATGAAATGTTCAACAAGGGCGGCATGGCCAACCTGATGAAGCAGGCGCAGCAAATGCAGCAGAACATGCTGAAGGCGCAGGAAGAATTGGCGGCTCTCGAAGTCGAAGGCCAATCCGGCGCGGGCATGGTGAAAGTGGTAATGACCTGCAAACACGACATCAAGCGCGTCGCCATCGACGCCTCGGTGATGGACGACAAGGAAATGCTGGAAGACCTGATCGCCGCCGCGGTGAATGATGCCAACCGGCGCGCCGAACAAACGTCGCAGGAAAAAATGGGCGGCTTCACTGCCGGCCTCAACCTGCCGCCTGGAATGAAACTGCCGTTCTGATGTCGCAGCCTTCCAGCCTCGACGAACTGATCGAAGCCCTGCGTTGTCTCCCCGGCGTCGGCCCCAAGTCGGCCCAGCGTATGGCCTATCACCTGTTGCAGCGCGCGCCGCGCAGCGCCGAGCGATTGTCGGCGGCGCTCGGCCATGCGCTCAAAACACTGCGCCACTGCGATCGCTGCAACACCTTCACCGAAGATGAAGTCTGCGATCGCTGCCGCTCATCGCGGCGCGACCCTTCGCTTCTGTGTGTGGTCGAAATGCCCGTCGACCTCAACACGATGGAACAAACGCAAGCGTTCAACGGGCTTTACTATGTGCTGATGGGGCGCTTGAGTCCGCTGGACGGCATCGGCCCCAAAGAACTCGGCTTCGAACGCCTGCTGGCCCGCGCCACGGAAGGCGCAGTCAAAGAAGTCGTGCTGGCCACCAACTTCACCAATGAAGGCGAAGCCACCGCGCACTACCTCGCCGAAATGTTCCATGCCCGCGGCCTCAAAGTAAGCCGCATCGCCCGCGGCCTGCCGGTCGGCGGCGAAATCGAATTCTCCGACGC
>JAISPO010000118.1 GCA_031274855.1 Zoogloeaceae bacterium
TTCATGCTGATGAATTGCGAAGGCAAGGATGTTGGTCTCGACGCAAGCCTGCCGCTCGAACACTCCCCCGCCGACCGCTGGATTGTCAGCCTGCTGCAAAGGCTGGAAGAAGAAGTCGCCAAGCACTTTGCCGACTACCGTTTCGACCTGCTTGCCAAGGCTCTCTACGAATTCATCTGGGATCAATACTGCGACTGGTATCTTGAACTGGCGAAAGTGCAGCTCCAGCAAGGCGGCGAAGCGCAGCAACGCGCCACGCGCCGTACGCTGGTGCGCGTGCTGGAAACCCTGCTACGGCTGGCTCATCCGCTGATTCCGTTCATCACCGAAGAGCTCTGGCAAACCGTCGCGCCGCTCGCCGGAAAATCCGGCCCCGCCACGCTGATGCTGCAACGCTACCCCAGTCCCGATCCGGCCAAGCTCGATCCGTCCGCCGAGGCCTGGGTCGCCCTGCTCAAAGACATGGTCAATGCCTGCCGCAGCCTGCGCGGCGAAATGAACCTCTCGCCCGCGCAGAAAGTCCCGCTGATTGTCGGCGGCGATACCGCCGCAGTGGGCGCTTACGCGCCCTATCTGGCCGCTCTCGCCAAGCTCTCCGAAGTCACCGCCGCCGGTGACAGCCTGCCAGTTTCCGAAGCGCCCGTGCAAATCATTGGCGACTTCCGGCTGATGCTGAAAATCGAAATCGACGTCGCCGCCGAAAAAGAACGGCTGGGCAAAGAACTCGCCCGCATCGCTGCCGAAATCGCCAAAGCCGAAAAGAAACTATCGACCCCCAGCTTCGTCGAACGCGCCCCCGCCGCCGTCGTCGCTCAGGAAAAAGACCGCCTGACCAACTTCAACGACCTCCACGCCAAACTCGCCGCCCAGTTGGCGAGGCTGGCTACTTCCGCTTGAAGTAGAACTCGAATTCCTTGTGGGTTTCGGTGGAGGAGAGCAGTTCGTTGCCGGTTTGTCTGGCGAAGGCTTCGAAGTCCTTGACTGAGCCTGGGTCGGTGGCGATGACGCGCAGAATCTGGCCGGAGGTCATTTCGGCGAGGGATTTTTTGGTGCGCAGGATGGGCAGCGGACAGTTGAGGCCGCGCGCGTCGAGTTCCTTGTCGAAATTCATGGCGGGCTCCTTCATGGCGGGATCACCGCTGTTGCCTTTCCTCTTTCATTTCTTCCATCTGCTGCGCTTTCAATGCGCGCAAGCGGGCGTCGACCTGGGAGTGTTCGTAGAAGTCGCCTTCGGGGGATTTTTGGGCGAGCTGTAGTTGTTCTATCGCGGGCATGAGTTGGCCCTGAAGCGCGTAGGCTTCGCCTTGCGCCCAGTGTTGATGGAATGGTTTGCCCTGCATCGCGTAGGCTTTGGCTTGCAGGGCGCGCATGTGGAAATCGGTGGTGTGACCGGCGACATCATCGGTGGCGAATTTGGCCGCTTCGTCGGCCTGCTGCCCGGCCAGCAGGGCTTCGACATAGGCATAGGCGATTGCCCGGTCTTCGGGGAAGCGGGCGTATGCGTCGCCCAGAATGCGGATTGCGCCGGTGTGATCGTTGATCCGCGTGCGCAATTCCGCCGCCAGCGTTTCAATCATCGGGGAGGAGACCTTGAGGCGGCGCAGTTCGGCCAACTGGGTTTCGGCCCCTTTCTGATTTTTGACGCGCAGCCAGGCCCGCGCGAGGCCATAGCGGGCTGCGGCCTCGGATTTGAACTTGCGTTCCCGCAACTGGGTTTCCAAGTCGGTCACCATGTCTTCGGCAACGCCGTCGGCGGCTTGCAGCTTGGCGCGAACCAGCGTGAAGGCCAACGAGTCCGGCACCTGCCGGTAAGGCCGTAACTGGATGCGGCTGGCCATGTCGGCAATCCGCTCGGTGGTCATTGGGTGGGTGCGCAGATAGCTGGGGGCGTTGTTTTCATAGAGGCGGCCGAATTTTTGCAGGCGCTCGAAAAAGACGGCCATGCTTCGGATGTCGTAGCCGCTCTTTTCCATGAGTTGCAGGCCCATGCGGTCGGCCTCGCGCTCGAAGTCGCGGGAATAATTCAACTGATTCTGGATCACGCTCGCCTGACCGGCCAGCGCCGCGCCTGCCGCCGCATCGGGATTGCTGCGCGCGGCGACGATGGCGGCCACCAGAGCAGCCAATGCTACCCACTGCCCCTGGTTCTGCTGGGCCACCATTCGCGCCAGATGCCGTTGAGTGACATGGGAGATTTCGTGCGCCAGCACCGAGGCGAGTTCCGATTCGGATTGGGCGGCCGTGATGAGGCCGGTATGGACGCCGATATAACCGCCGGGCATGGCAAAGGCATTCAAAGTCGAATCGCGCAAGGCGAAAAACTCAAAGTCCTGATTCTTGATTTCGATTTGATTCGCCAAGTTGTGGCCGATGCGGTTCAGGTAGCCATTGACTTCGGGGTCGTCCAGATAGGCCGGTTCATGCAGGCGAATATCGCGCAGGGCGGCCTCGCCGATTTTCTTTTCAAGCGCGGGTGAAAAGTCGCCCTGGGCGGCCTCGCCCAGATCGGGCAAGCCATCGGCCTGAGCCGGTTGCGTCAGGGCAAGCAGCAGGGTCAATGACAGAAGGAGGAGACGCATGGGTCGCATGGGGGCTATGATAACGGTGACGGCTGCTACCCGGTAGCTGTCCAATCACGGGATTTGTAAGCAGATGCCTCATAACGATCTCACTCATTTCGATGCCGCCGGTCAGGCGCATATGGTCGATGTCGGCGCAAAAGCCGAGACCAGGCGCGTTGCCGTCGCTACAGGCCGCATTCGTATGCGGCCGGAAACGCTGGCCCTGATTCGCGCAGGCTCCGCCAAAAAGGGCGATGTTTTGGGCATCGCGCGCATCGCTGCCATTCAGGCGGCCAAGCGGACCGGCGAGCTGATTCCGCTGTGCCATCCGGTTCCCCTCACACGGGTTGCGGTTGATTTCATGCTCGACGAGGAACAATCGGCGGTCACCTGCCAAACTGTCGCCGAGACGGTGGGCCGTACCGGCGTCGAGATGGAGGCGCTGGCAGCCGCCAGCGTCGCCCTGCTGACGATTTACGACATGTGCAAGGCTGTTGATCGCGGCATGACGATAGAAGAGGTTCGCCTGCTGGAAAAATCCGGCGGCAAATCCGGCCATTGGCGGGCCGCATAAGACGATGGATGCGCAAAGACGAATTTTGATGAAAGGCATGGGCGCGGGCAGTGTGTTGACGGCGCTGGCCGCTGCCGGTCTGCTCAAGCCAAGCCGCGTGTTCGCGGCTGAGGAATGGCGCAGTGCGGCGTTTGCAGCCAAGGATATCGACGGCGCGCTCAAGGGGCTGGGCGCGAACAATCCGGCGGAAAGCCGCGACATCGTTTTGACCGTTCCCGAAATTGCGGAAAACGGCGCGATGGTGCCGGTTTCGGTCGTCAGCAATATCCCGGATACCGTTTCGATCGCTGTCCTGTCGCAAAAAAATCCCATGCCGCTGTCGGCGATTTTTGAGTTCGCCAATGGCGCGTTGCCGGAAGCGCAAATTCGTATGCGGCTGGCGGAAACGACGCTGGTCAAGGCTGTCGTCAAGACCGCTGACGGCAAGTTCTACACGGCGCGGAAGGAAGTGAAAGTGACCGTCGGCGGTTGCGGCGCTTGATGACAGGAACAGATCACATGACAGACCCGATGAAAATTCGCGCCAAACTCGTGGGCGATATCACCGAGATCAAGGTGCTTATCAGTCATCCGATGGAAAACGGCCAGCGCAAGGACAATGCCGGTAACACGGTGCCGCCGCATTACATCCAGAACCTGACGGTGGAGGTGGGCGGCAAGA
>JAISPO010000029.1 GCA_031274855.1 Zoogloeaceae bacterium
CAGCGCGGCCTGCTTGTAGTGGTGCGCTGCTGTTTCTGATTTGCCGAGTTCGCGTTCAAACAGGCTGGCGAGTTCGAGATGGGCTTCGGCGCTGGGCGCGAGCGCGAGCGAGGCTTCCAGATAGCTTTGCGCTTTGCCCCAGAGTTGCTTTTGCCGGCACAGACGGCCAAGGGTAAGCAGCAGGCTGGCGTCGCGTGGGTGGTTGTTGAGCCACTTTTCGGCATGGGCGATGCGGGCGAGCACATCGCCGCCCTGACATTGCCCGTAGGCGGCTACTAAGGTCGAGTCCCAATGCCGGTCTAAAAAATCTTCGACGATTTCGGATGACGGGCCGCAATCATTGACCGCCGCGAGCGCGCAGGCAGCCAGCAGCGCCAGTTGCACATCCTGCTTGTCCGCTTCCGGCATATTGCGCCAATAGATCGCCAGTTTTCCGGTATCGGCGGATAGCGCCGTCAGGTTTTCGCGGTGCGCCCTCATGCGCACGGGGGCGGCTTGCTCAGGCGTCAGCGCCTTGTGTTTTTCCAGTTGGCGGACGAGCTTGAGGACTTCGGCCCAGTCGCCCTGCGCCTGGCATACGCGCAACGACAGGCGCAGGACGGCGATATGCCGCCCGCTTTCGGCCAGCAGTTGATCGACGCGCTCACGCGCCAGATCGAAATCGTGGTTGTCGAGCGCGATTTCCGCCTCTGCCTTCAGCCGCGCGGCGCGCATACCGGCGTCGTTGTAGCGCAGACGCTCGCCCCATTCCTGCTGCCTCTGCTCGTCGTGCAGGGCGTGGGCAGACCGGAAGCCAATCAGCGCCGCGAGTCCGGCGGCGTGGCCGGCAAGAAAAGCGGTTTCGGCGCTTTTGAGCGCCTGACTGTAACGGCCTTCCTGCCAGCGCAGCACCGCCGCGTGCAGGGCTGCCTCGGCGCGGGCTTTGGCCCGCCGCGCACGGAATTGGGCCACCGCCGCGGGTATGCGCAGCAGCGCGGAAACCGCATGCAGCAGCAGGTAGATCACGGCGCAGGCGGCGAACACCAGAATCACCAGCAGAACGAGAGACATCTCAACACGCCAGGGCGGCAACACCAGCAGCGCATAGGCATCGTTGTAATGGCCGACGACGGCAAACCCGACAGCCAGCGCGGCAAGAACCACAAACCAGATCAGGATACGCATGGCAGGCTACTTTCCGCTGCGCGCAACTTTGAAGTTGCGAACGGCATCGAGTGTTTCACTCAGGGCCGGCAACTCGGCGCCGACGCTCGCTTCCTGCATGCCGCGCAAAGTTGCCAGCGCGGTTTGCACAGGCTGGACGCTGCCATCGAAATAGCGTTCCAGCCAAAGGCCCGCCTGACGCACATCCTCGTGGAAAGCGCGGCCATCGCGGATCATCAAGGCAAGGCGGGCATAGCCCAGACGCAGCTTCAGGTTCTCGCGCACGAAAACGCTTTGGCTGGGCGAGAGCAGACCTGGATCGGCCTGACTGGAATCAATGCGCTCGACGCGCACCAGACCACGCAGTTCCTGCCAGAAATCGGCGGCCAGCGATTGCCAGAAACCCGTTGACGCCGTCTCTTCTGTTTTTACCGGCTCCGCCTTCGGGTGCCGCTCGTAGGCCAGCGGCAAAGCATCGACACCGGCAATGAGGGTTTCCAGCTTTTGCGTCAGCCGCGGGACATCGGCTTCGGGCAAGGCTTTCAGGCGTTCGATGTCATGGGCGATCATTTGGCGCAGCGGCGCGAACTGCGGCCGGGCGGCGCGGGCCAGACGCGCCTCGGCGTCCGAAAGCGCGATCAGCGCCGCCTGCACATCACCGGCCAGACGCAGTTGTTGCGCGGCGATTGCCACCTCCCGTTCGATTTCAGCCAGCAGGCGATCATCGCCGGTGCGGGAAAACTCCTTGTAGAGCGTATCGAAAGCCGCTTGCTGGCCCTGCACTTCCGCCAGTTGCGCTTCCAGCAGCGCCACCTTGGCTTGCAACGCCACTTCCGCTTCCTGCGTGTTGCGGGCAACAATCTGGCTTTCTTTGGCAACCGCGTCGCTATCCAGCAGGCGCTTGGCCAGTTCCGTCTGCATACCGGTCAAGCGTTCGCGGGTCTCCAGCCATTGCCAAGCCAGCAGGGCCAGCGCGACAGCGGCAATGACGCTGGCAGGGCGACGCCAGGCAGCGCGGCGGTTTTCGGGCGGCGCTTGCGGCACGACGATAATCTCGGTCGATTCGGGTGGCGTGGACGATTCAGGCGGCATGGTCATGGTAATACTCCAACAGGCCGGTAATCAGGCCATCGTCGCCTGCTCCGGTAAGAATGACATCATGGCAGCCGAGCGCGCGCGCAAGGGCGGCGATCCGCTGATGCGGCACGAACAAGGGCGTCTTTTTCAGCCAGGTCTGGCCGAGCTTGCCTATCATTTCGACAAAGTTGCGCAAGCCTTCGCTGCTGGTCACGGTCACGCCATCGAGGCGGCTATCGCTCCAGAGCTTGAGCAGCGGCGCCGGATCAAGCGCCGGTTTGTCGCGGCGATAACAGGCAATGTATTCAACTTCCGCGCCGCGCTGCCTGAGCGTATCGCCCAGCAGTTCACGTCCGCCGTCGCCGCGAAAAATCACAACGCGCTTGCCCTGCATGGCCTGCAACTCCGGCAATTCGAGCAAGGCCTCGGAATCGAAACGATCCTGCGGCGCAACCACCTTGCCGACGCCAAAACGGGCCAGCGCCTGCTCGCTGCTCTTGCCCACTGTCGCGGTACGCAAGCCTGGCGGCCACGTCCGGCTCGCCAGCAGGGTTGGCAGCGACTTTTCAATCGCGTTGGGACTGACGAAGCAGGCCCAGTCAAACTGATCGAGGCGAATCGCCACATCCTGCAAGGGCGCGGGATCATCGACATCGTAAATCGCCAGCACGGGGAAAAGCACGGGCTTCGCGCCCAGTTCAATCAGCCGCTCGGCAAGATGCGCGACCTGCCCCGCCGGACGGGTCACGACGATGTTGCGGCCATCGAGGGGACGGTCGACCGCCATGATCTCAGCCAAGCGCGGCCAGAATTTCGTCAGCGCCCTGCGCGCGCAATTCGGCAGCCAGCCGCAGGCCCAGCGCCTCGGCACCGGCGGCAGCGCCCGTCAATTCGGCGCTCGCCATACGCTTGCCGTCAGGCGTGGCGACGAAGCCGCGCAGCCAGACCGCGCCATCGCGCATCTCGGCATAAGCGCCAAGCGGCACTTCGCAACTACCGGCCAAGGCACGCGACACGGCGCGTTCGGCACGCACGCAAGCCGCCGTCGCAGAGTCATTCAGCGGCGCAAGCCAGGCGGCGACATCGGCCCGATCGGCACGCGCCTCAATGCCCAACGCCCCCTGACCGGCAGCAGGCAGGGAAATTTCAGCCGGCAGCACAGCGCGAATGCGCGACTTGAGGCCGAGCCGCGTCAAACCGGCGGCAGCGAGAATGATGGCGTCGTACTGGCCTTCGTCGAGCTTGCGCAAGCGGGTGTCGAGATTGCCGCGCAAGGCGCTGACCGCCAGATACGGAAAACGCGCATGAAGCTGTGCCTCGCGGCGCAGGCTGGAAGTGCCGACCATCGCGCCCGGCGGCAAATCCTCCAAACTCGCGTACTTGCTGGAAACGAAGGCATCGAGCGGCACTTCACGCGGGCCGGTGGCAACCAGCGCGAAGCC
>JAISPO010000043.1 GCA_031274855.1 Zoogloeaceae bacterium
AAATTGGACGAGCTGTACGGCGGCAAGCCCCGCGAGGAGCTGGAAGCGACGCCGATTGCCGTCAAGGTCGCCGGTCGCGTCATGCTCAGGCGCATCATGGGCAAGGCCAGCTTCGCCACCATTCAGGATTTGTCGGGGCGCATTCAGCTTTACGTCACCAAGGATAGCGTCGGCGAGGCGCGTTACGACGAGTTCAAGCGTTGGGATTTGGGCGATATCGTCGGCGCTGTCGGCACGCTGATGAAAACCAGAACCGGCGAACTGACCGTGCAATGCACGGAGATTCATTTGCTGTCCAAGTCCCTGCGTCCGCTGCCGGAGAAGTTCCACGGGCTGGCCGATGTCGAGCAGAAATATCGTCAGCGTTATCTCGACCTGATGACCAACGAGACATCGCGCTTCACTTTCGTTGCCCGCAGCCGCATGATCGCGTCGATCCGAAATTACATGACCGAGCATCACTTCCTCGAAGTCGAAACGCCGATGATGCATCCGATTCCGGGCGGCGCGTCGGCCAAGCCTTTCACCACACATCACAACGCGCTCGACATGCAGCTTTTTTTGCGCATCGCGCCGGAGTTGTATTTGAAGCGGCTGGTGGTCGGCGGTTTTGAGAAGGTGTTCGAGATCAACCGCAACTTCCGCAACGAGGGCCTTTCGCCCCGCCACAATCCCGAATTCACCATGATGGAGTTCTACGAGGCTTACGCGGATTACAAGAGCCTGATGAACTTCACCGAGGGCCTGCTTCGTCAGGCCGCGCGCGAGGCGCTCGGTACCGAGACCTTCAACTATCAGGGCCGCACGCTTGATTTGTCCAAGCCCTTCCGCCGCCTGACCATGGTTGAGGCGATCCACTACCACCATCCGGGTTACAGCTTGAGCAATCTCAACGACGCCGGCTGGCTCAAGCAGAAGCTGTCCGATCTCAAGGCCGAAGCGCCCGCCAGCGCGGGCATCGGCACGCTGCAAATGCTGCTGTTCGAGGAGACCACCGAAGCCGAGTTGTGGGAGCCGACTTTCATCATCGACTATCCGACCGAGGTTTCACCGCTGGCCCGCCGTTCCGACAGCAATCCTGACGTTACCGAACGCTTCGAACTATTCATCGTCGGCCGCGAAATCGCCAACGGTTTTTCCGAATTGAACGACCCCGAAGATCAGGCGGCGCGTTTTCTGGAACAGGCCAAAGCCAAGGATGCCGGTGACGAGGAAGCGATGTTCTACGACGCCGACTACATCCGCGCGCTCGAATACGGCCTGCCGCCCACCGGCGGCTGCGGCATCGGCATCGACCGGCTGGTGATGCTGCTCACCGACAGTCCGGCGATCCGCGATGTGATTCTCTTTCCGCAAATGCGGAAAGAGTAAAGAGAGGCGGGGGAAGGGGCAATCGTGATTTACGAGCCGATCACCCCCGCCGAAATTTCCTTCGCGGGAACGACGCCCTACTCCACGCGCTACGACGATATCTACCACTCGGCCCAAGGCGGGCTGGAGCAGGCGCGTCACGTTTTTCTCGGCGGTAACAATCTGCCGGACGCATGGCAGGGGCGGGAACGTTTCGTCATTTACGAAACCGGTTTCGGCCTCGGCCTCAATTTTCTCGCCACCTGGCAGGCATGGCAGCGCGACCCGCAACGCTGTCGGCGGCTGCATTTCGTGTCCATCGAAAAGCATCCATTCCGCCGCGATGATCTCGCCAAACTCCATCAGCAATGGCCGGAACTCGCTGATTTTTCCGCGCGACTCGCGGCGCAATGGCCGGTGCTGGTCCCCGGCCTGCATCGTCTGCATTTTGAAAACGACGCGATCACCCTGACGCTCGTTTTCGGCGACGCGGCGATTTGGCAGCCGCAACTGGCGCTGTCGGCGGACGCTTTCTATCTCGACGGCTTCGCCCCCGACCGCAATCCCGATCTCTGGTCGGACGCCACTTTCGCCCAGTTGCGCAGACTTGCCGCAGCAGGCGCGACGCTCGCCACATGGACGGTTGCCGAAGATGTCATACAGCGCGTCAGCGCCGCCGGTTTCTCGTGGGAGAAGCGTTCAGGCTTCGGCAACAAGCGCCACATGCTCGTTGCGCGCGCGGCAGGCACGCGCGGCGAAGCCCGTGCCGCCGACCGGCGCATCGTCGTTATCGGCGCGGGCGCGGCTGGCAGTTCAATCAGTCAACGGCTGGCCGCGCGTGATTACGAAGTCACGGTCATCGAGCGCGGCCCCGCGCCGGCAGGCGGCGCATCGGGCAACAAGGCCGGCGTATTCCGGCCTCTGCCCTCGCTCGACGATACGCGGCAATCGCGCCTGCTACGCGCCTGCTTCCTCTACGGCCAGCGCCATCTCGCCCGCCTCGACGGTGTGCGCTACGGCATGGTTGGCGCGTTGCACATCGCCCGCGATGCCAAACACGAAGACAGCCAGCGCCGCGCCATCGAACGCCAGCAAACACCGCCGGAACTGGCGCGTTATGTCGACCGCGCTGAAGCCTCCTCCCTCGCGGGCTGGCCGGTGCCGCTGGGCGGCTGGTGGTTTCCGAACGCAGGCTGGATCAATCCGCCCTCGCTATGCGCCGCCAATCTCGCCGGATTGGCAACGCGCTTCGGCATTGAAGTCGCACGCATGGAACGCATCGGCCCGCTCTGGCGGCTCTACGACACCAACGGACAACTGATCGCCGAAGCGCCGCAACTCGTGCTCGCCAACGGCATCGGCACGCCCAAGCTGTTGCCGCGCGCGCCGATCCGCGTCGGGCGCGGCCTGGTCTCGCATCTGCCGGAAGCCGCAGTCCCGCCCTTCAACATCGTCGCCACGCGCAACGGTTACATCACGCCCGCGGTGGATGGCATTCACTGCGCCGGCGCGACGCTGGCTGCCGGTGACCTCGACCCCAGCCCGCGTCTGGCCGATCATCAGGAAAATTTGTTGCGGCTCGATGCCATTTTGCCGGACTATGCCAACGGCATTGCGCCGGATACCCTCGCCGGCCGCGTTGGTTTTCGCCCCATGTCACCCGACCGGCTACCCATCGTTGGCCCCGTCTCCGCCTCCGATAATTTATGGATTTTGAATGGTTTTGGGGCGCGCGGCCTCGTCTGGGCATCGCTTTGTGCTGAACTGCTCGCCGCCCAAATCGCCGGAGATCCGCTCCCCATCGAGCAAGAACTGGCCAGCGCCCTCCACCTGTCGCGTTTTGACGACAGTAAAAACAATCCTTGACTCTTGTGCCACAATCGCCTCTGCATGTGGGCGGGACTTACTACAGAACCCCTGACCTCACTTCCTGTAGCCTGCCCCTTGCATACTGAAACCTTGCGATGTGAGCGACCGTCCTCCCCGGTCGCGGGCCGCCACCGGAGCAATCCGGTGGCGCCTTTTTTTGTTAGAGGCAGCGATCAATCCGCGCCAGCGCCTCAACGCGGCCCAATACTTCGACCACGGCGTCAATGGCGGGTGATTGCGGCTGGCCGAGCAGCGCGACGCGCAGCGGGATGGCGACTTGCGGCATCTTCATGGCACAGGCGGCGAGCGTTTCTTTCAAGGCGGCGCTGATCGCCGCCTTTTCCCAGGCGCAGGCGGAAAGCCTGCCGCGCAAATCTTTGAGCGCCGCGCGCGCCGGATCGGTGAGATGCGCCGCGAGCATTTCCGCTGAAGGCCGCACGGCCACGCAGAAAGGCTCCAGCGCATCGGCCAGCTCGTTGAGGTTGCTCACGCGCTCTTGATAGAGCGGCACGGCTTTGTCCAGCGGCACACCGGCTTCGGGGTTAATGCCGCGCTTTGCGAGGCGGCGAGCGGCTTCGCCCGAAAGCCGCGCGACTGCGGCGGATTTGATGTATTGGGCATTGAGCCAGTCGAGCTTTTCGGTATTGAACTGCGCGGCGGATGAAGTGATGTGTTCGAGATCGAACCAGCGCACGAACTGCTCCATCGTGAACACCTCGTCATCGCCATGCGACCAGCCGAGGCGGGCGAGATAATTCAGCACGGCTTCGGGCAGGTAGCCACGCTCCTCGTAATCCGTCACCGCGACCGAGTTGCGCCGCTTGGAGAGCTTCTGTCCGTCGTCGCCGAGGATCATCGACAGGTGGGCATAAACCGGCACCGGCGCACCCAGCGCCTCCAGCAAATTGATCTGGCGCGGCGTGTTGTTCACATGATCGTCGCCGCGAATCACGTGGGTGATGCCCATGTCCCGATCATCCACCACTACGCAGAAGTTGTAAGTCGGCGTGCCATCGGCGCGGGCAATGATGAAATCGTCCAACTCGGCATTGGCGATTTCGATGCGGCCCTTGACCGCGTCATCCCAGGCCACCGCGCCATCGAGCGGATTGCGAAAGCGCACCACGGGCGAAACTCCGGCGGGCGGCGCAGGCAGCGTCTTGTTCGGCTCGGGCCGCCAACGGCCATCGTAGCGGGGCTTCTCCTTCCGCGCCATCTGCGCCTCGCGCAACGCATCCAGCTCCTCCGGCGCCGTATAGCAGTGATACGCCGTGCCCGCCGCCAGCATCCGCTCAATCACTTCCTTGTAGCGCGGCATCCGCTGCATCTGATAGAACGGGCCCTCATCGTATTCAAGACCCAGCCAGCGCATCCCGTCGAGAATCGCCTGCACCGTCTCCGGCGTCGACCGCGCCACATCCGTATCCTCGATCCGCAAAATGAACTGCCCCGCATGACGGCGCGCATAGGCCCACGCAAACAGCGCAGTGCGCGCGCCGCCAATATGAAGATAACCGGTAGGACTGGGAGCAAAGCGAGTACGGACAGTCATGGCAAAACCCAACAAGCAAAGCGCGAATTCTACCGGCAGTCCGGTTTGACCCACCGCCGCCCCTGTGGTTAAATGCGCCCCTCCCTCAAATGGGTGGTTAGCTCAGCGGTAGAGCACTGCCTTCACACGGCAGGGGCCACTGGTTCGATCCCAGTACCACCCACCAA
>JAISPO010000047.1 GCA_031274855.1 Zoogloeaceae bacterium
AAGGCGGAGATCGGCACTCACGACGAAAACATCGACTACGCGACGGTCGAGAAAACCATCGGCCCCACGCTGGCCGCGCAGGTGCGCGATGCCGCCATCCGTCTCTACAAGGAAGCTGCCGATTACGCGCGGACGCGCGGCATTATCATTGCCGATACCAAGTTCGAGTTCGGTCTGGATGCCGCCGGCACGCTCTATCTGATCGACGAGGTACTGACGCCCGATTCGTCGCGCTTCTGGCCCGCCGACACTTACAGGGTTGGCGAAAGTCCGGCCAGTTTCGACAAGCAGTTTGTGCGCGATTATCTGGAAACGCTGGACTGGAACAAGAAGGCGCCCGGCCCCAAGCTGCCCGCCGAGATTCTGGCCAAGACCAGCGCCAAATACCGCGAAGCGCTTACTCGCCTCACGGTGTAACACATGGATGGCGGGGCTTCACGGCTCCGCCGCTCTTCATCTTCATGCCATGAACCCCCTGCTCGACTTCGCGAGCCTGCCCCGCTTCGACGCCATCGCGCCTGAACATGTCGGGCCGGCGATTCGCCAGCTTATCGCGGAAAACCGCAAGCTGGCCGCCGAATTGTCCGCATCGCCAAACCCGCCGTCGTGGGACACTTTCGTCCAGCCGCTTACCGATGCCGGTGAACAATTGAGCCGCGCCTGGGGTATCGTCGGTCATTTGCATTCGGTGATGGATATCCCCGAATGGCGCGAAGCCTATAACGCCCTGCTGCCTGAAGTCACGGTCTGGTACGCCGAACTCGGGCAGAACGAGGCCATCTTCGCCAAGGTCCGGCAACTGCGCGAGAGCAGCGGGTACGCCGCGCTGCCCGCGCCGCGCCGCCGCATTGTCGATAACGACTTGCGCGACTTCCGCCTGTCGGGCGCTGAACTGCCTGAGGACAAAAAACCGCGCTTCAAGAAAATTCAGGAGGAGACATCGGCGCTGGCCACGAAGTTTGCCGAGAACCTGCTCGACGCCACCAACGCCCATGAAGAATGGATCAGCGATGAGGCCGATCTGGCCGGCATCCCCGCCGATGTCCGCGCCGCCGCTCGTGATGCCGCAGAGCGCGACGGCAAGCCGGGCTGGAAATTCACCCTGCACGCGCCCGACTTCATTCCGGTCATGCAGTACGCCGAAAACCGCGAACTGCGCGCCCGCATGTACCGCGCCTACGCGACCCGCGCCGCCGAGTTCGGCAAGCCCGATTGGAACAACGGCCCGCTCATCAACCGGCTGCTGCAACTGCGCGCCGAAGAAGCCGCCCTGCTCGGCTACGGCAACTACGCCCAAGTCTCGCTGGTGCCGAAAATGGCCGAATCAATCACACAGGTCGCCGCCTTCCTGCGCGAACTCGCGGCCAAGGCCAAGCCTTTCGCCGAGCGCGATGTTGCCGAGTTGCGCGAATTCACCCGCATCACTCTCGGCCTGAACACACTGGAAAGCTGGGACATCGCCTGGGCTTCGGAAAAACTCAAGCAGGCTCGTTACGCTTTCTCGGACGTGGAAGTGAAGCAGTATTTCCCCGAGCATAAGGTGATGGATGGCCTGTTCCGCGTCATCGCCTCGCTGTTCTCGGTGCAGATTGAGCCTGCCCAAGCCACCGTCTGGCATCCCGACGCGCGCTTCTACCGGATCAGCCGCGGCGGTGAAACGCTCGGTCATTTCTTCGTCGATCTCTACGCCCGCGCCACCAAGCGCGGCGGCGCATGGATGCAGGATGCGATTGGCCGTCGCAAGACAGCCAACGGCATCCAGACGCCGGTTGCCTACCTCTGCTGCAACTTCCCCGCGCCGGTGGGCGGCAAGCCCGCCACTTTCAGCCACGACGACGTGCTGACCCTGTTCCACGAAATGGGCCACGGCCTGCATCACCTGCTGACGCAAGTGGACGATCTGGCGGTCTCCGGCATTGACGGCGTTGAATGGGACGCGGTCGAGCTGCCCAGTCAGTTCATGGAAAATTTCTGCTGGGAATGGGATGTGCTTGCCGGCATGACGGCCCACGTCGACACCGGCCAACCGCTGCCGCGCGCGCTCTACGACAAAATGATCGCCGCCAAAAATTTCCAGAGCGGTATGCAGACCCTGCGCCAGATTGAATTCGCGCTGTTCGATCTGCTGCTGCACAGCGAATTCGATCCGCAAGGCGAGCGCACTGTGCAGCAGTTGCTGACGGAGGTACGCGAAGAAGTCGCCGTACTCTTTCCGCCCGACTGGCACCGCTTTCCGCAAAGTTTCTCGCACATTTTCGGCGGCGGCTACGCGGCGGGCTACTACAGCTACAAATGGGCCGAAGTTCTTTCTGCCGACGCCTACTCTGCTTTCGAGGAATCCGGCCAGCAAACCGGCAGCGCCCTCGACCCCGTCACCGGCGCGAAATTCTGGCGCGAAATCCTCGCTGTCGGCGGCTCACGTCCCGCCATGGAATCCTTCAAAGCCTTCCGTGGCCGCGAACCGAGCGTGGATGCCCTCTTGCGGCACAATGGAATGGCAACAGGTTACAGGTTACAGGGTTCAGGATTCAGTAAAATCAGTTGAGGTTCGCCGCGCGAACCTCAACACCAAAGACTGTAACCTGTATCCTGAAACCTGAACCCTGAACCCTGAATGCTCTCCACCTGGAACGTCAACTCGCTGAAAGTGCGACTGCCGCATGTGCTGGATTGGCTGGCAGCGCGGCAGCCTGCGGTGCTTTGCCTGCAAGAGACCAAGCTCGAAGACAGGGCTTTCCCGTTTGCGGAAATCGAGGCGGCGGGTTATCACTCAGTGCATCACGGGCAGAAAACCTATAACGGCGTCGCCATTCTGGCGAAGGAGCCGCCGCTGGATGTCGTGCGGAACATACCCGATTTCGACGATCCGCAAGCGCGGGTGATTGCGGCGACAGTGGCAGGGATGCGCATCGTGTGCGCCTATATACCGAACGGGCAGGCGGTTGATTCCGACAAATACGGATACAAGCTGAAATGGCTGGCGGCGCTGAAGGCCTGGCTCAAGGATGAGTTGACGCGGTATCCCTATCTGGCGCTGCTCGGCGATTACAACATCGCGCCTGAGGACAGGGACGTACATAATCCGGTTGCCTGGCGCGGGCAAATTCTTTGCTCGGAAGCCGAGCGCGATGCTTTTCATGCCCTGCTCCGGCTGGGGCTGGCCGATGCTTTCCGCCTGCTCGATCAGCCTGAAAAAACTTTCAGTTGGTGGGATTACCGGATGTTAGGCTTCCAGAAAAATCAGGGGCTGCGGATCGACCACATTCTGTTATCGCAACCGCTGGCGGCCAAGTGCACCGCCTGCGGCATAGACCGCGCCCCGCGCAAGCTGGAGCGCCCGTCTGACCATGCGCCGGTTTTTGCGGAACTTGCGCCATAACCGGACTCAAGTCGTGGGCAAAACACCTGTTTGAAAGAGTATGATTGCCGACGCGTCATCACTTCATCTTTTCGGGAGGTTTACATGAAACTAAATGTCGGCGGTATTGACCGCATTTTGCGTATTGTTGTCGGCTTGGCTCTAATCGCTTGGGCGATTCTGGGCGGCCCCGTCTGGGCCTGGATCGGCGTCGTTCCCCTCGTCACCGGATTCTTCCGCTTCTGCCCGCTCTATAGCATCATCGGCTTGAACACCTGCCCGAAGTAAATCAGGGTTCAGGTTGCCCCATCCCCACCCCGGCCCTCCCCTTGAAGGGGAGGGTCAAGTTACTGAACCCTGTAACCTGTACCCTGTAACCTGATTGGCCAGTCTCACATAACTCGCTACGGCCAGCTCTTCGGCGCGCGCGGTCGGCGCAATGCCGGCTGCGATGAGTCCTGCTTCATCGACGATCTCGCGCAGGTTGTTGCGCAACATTTTGCGCCGCTGGCCGAAGGCGGCTTGTACCAGTTTCGCCAGTTGTCCCTCATCACGGGCTGTTAATTCGGCAGCCGGTTTGGGGATCAGGCGCACGATGGCCGAGTCGACCTTGGGCGCGGGATTAAAAGCGCCGGGGGGTACTACGAATAACCGCTCCATGTAGAAACGGTATTGCAGCATGACCGACAACCGGCCGTAATCCGCCGTGCCGGGGTCGGCCACCATGCGGTCGACCACTTCCTTTTGCAGCATGAAGTGCATGTCACGCACTTGCGCGGCATAGTTGGCCAGGTGGAACAGCAGCGGCGTGGAAATGTTGTAGGGCAGATTGCCAACAATGCGCAATTCGCTACCGAGGCTGCCGAAGTTGAAATTGAGCGCATCGCCTTCGTGGATGGTCAGGCGCTCAGGCGGATGGCGGTCGCGCAGGCGGGCAATCAAATCGCGGTCGATTTCGACCACATGCAGATGAGGCAGCTTTGCCAGCA
>JAISPO010000080.1 GCA_031274855.1 Zoogloeaceae bacterium
TAACCTTCTTCATTTCTCTGTGTAAAACGCTCTTCATTTCTCTATCCAGAAAACGAGAGCGCCTACACCTATCGGCTGTTAGTTTTTAAAGATCAGGCCGCCCCAAGGCAGCGAAGAGGTGAGACTATACGAGAGTTTCGGAACCCTGTAAAGCCCCTCGTGCAATTTTCTTTCCGCGCAGAGGCTGGGAGCTGTTTTCCCTGAACAGCCGCGTTCCGGCCTGAGGCAGCCGCCCGAAGGCAAGCAAACGCCGGAGCTTATAATGCGCCGCTCGAATCGATAAATGCGGTACACCGCGCCAAGGGAGGAACCATGGAACGCGAAGCAATGGAGTTTGATGCCGTTATCGTTGGCGGCGGCCCGTCGGGCCTGTCGGCGGCGATCCGGCTCAAGCAGATTAATCCCGGCCTGAATGTTTGCCTGATCGATAAAGGCTCGGAAATCGGCGCCCATATTCTCTCAGGGGCCATCATGGATCCGCGCGCGCTCAATGAGTTGATCCCGGATTGGCAAGCGAAAGAGGCTCCGTTGAACACGCCGGTCAGCGAAGACCGGTTCATGTTCCTGACCGCTGACGGCAGTTTCAGCGTGTCGCAATCCGCCCTGCCCGCCTGTTTCAAGAACCACGGCAATTACGTCATCAGCCTCGGCCAATTCTGCCGCTGGCTTGGTCAGCAGGCCGAATCGCTCGGCGTCGAAATTTACCCCGGGTTTGCCGGTGCCGATATCCTCTTCGGCGAGCATGGCGAGGTGCTGGGCGTCATTACGGGCGACATGGGCATTGGCCGCGACGGACAACCCACTGACGCTTTCCAGCCGGGCATGGAACTGCGCGCCAAGTACACACTGTTCGCCGAAGGCTGCCGCGGTCATCTCGGCAAGCGTCTGGAAGCCAAGTATGGCCTGCGCAGGGGCATGGATCCGCAGGTCTACGGGCTTGGCATCAAAGAACTTTGGGAAGTCCCCGCCGAGCGCCATCAACCCGGTCTGGCAGTGCATACCGCCGGTTGGCCGCTCGATTCGGCGACCTACGGCGGCTCTTTCATGTACCACTATGGCGAAAATCTGGTCGCGGTCGGCTTCGTCATCGGCCTCGGTTATACCAACACCTATCTTTCTCCATTTGAAGAATTTCAACGCTACAAGACCCATCCTGAAATCCGCAAGACGCTCGAAGGCGGACGCCGGATCAGCTACGGCGCCCGCGCGCTAACCGCCGGTGGCCTGCAAGCCTTGCCCAAGCTCGCCTTCCCCGGCGGCGTCCTGATCGGCGACGACGCCGGTTTCCTCAACGCCTCCCGCATCAAAGGTTCGCACGCCGCCATCAAGAGCGGCATGATGGCTGCCGAAGCCGTTGCCGAAGCCTTGGCCGCCGGTCGCCAGGGCGATGAACTCAACGCCTATGGCGAAAAATTCCGCGCCTCCTGGCTGTTCGATGAACTCCACAAAGCGCGCAACTTCAAACCGCTGATGTCCAAGGGCCTCTGGCTCGGCTCCCTGTTGTTCGGTATCGACCAGCAGCTATTCCGTGGCAAAGCCCCCTGGACGCTCCATCTGAGCGCCGATCATCCCAAGCTGAAGCGGGCGTCGGACTGCCGCCCGATAGACTATCCCAAGCCCGATGGCAAGCTGACGTTCGATCGTCTTTCCTCTGTGTTCCTCTCCAACACCAACCACGAGGAAAACCAGCCCTGCCATATCCAGATGAAAAATCCGGCAGCCGCCATCGACACCAATCTGGCGCTCTACGATGCTCCCGCGCAACGTTACTGTCCGGCGGGCGTGTATGAAATCGTCCGCGACGAAGCCGGACAACCAAGGTTGCAAATCAATGCGCAGAACTGCCTGCACTGTAAAACTTGCGACATCAAAGACCCGACGCAGAACATCGTCTGGATCACGCCCCAAGGCAGCGAAGGGCCGATTTATCAGGCGATGTAGCGTTCAGGGTACAGGCTACAGGTTTCAGGGTTCAGTAAATATTCTGAAATCTGTTGCACCGTGTGGCGGAATCCGTATAATGCGCAGCCTCTGACGCGGGGTGGAGCAGTCTGGCAGCTCGTCGGGCTCATAACCCGAAGGTCGAAGGTTCAAATCCTTCCCCCGCAACCAACACCCAAACAGGGCGGTCAAGCTAACTTGGCCGCCCTTTTTGTTTCTGCGGCGGTCAAAGCGGCAGCGCGGTCTTGTCCACCACGCGGCGCAGTACGAAACTGGAATGCACGCCGGTCACGCCTTTGATGCGCGTAATGCGGTTGAGCAGCAGCGCCTGATACGCCTCCATATCCTTCACCACCACCTTGAGCTGATAGTCGGCGTCCTGACCGGTGATGAGCAGGCATTCCAGCACTTCGGGGATTTCTTTCACGGCCTTCTCGAACGCATCGAATCGCGCCGGTGTGTGCTGATCCATCGAGATATGAATGAGCGCCATCAGTGTCAATCCAAGCGCCTTGGGGTCGACGACGGCGCGGTAGCCGGTCAGGAAACCGGCCTCTTCCAGCGCCTTGACGCGACGCAGGCAGGGCGAAGGCGACAGGCCGATCCGCTCGGCCAGGTCTTGATTACTGAGACGGCCATCTTCTTGCAGGATGGCGAGAATCCGGCGGTCGTAGCGATCAATATCCATAGATAATTCCTCGATTTGGCAATATTGAGCAATATTATTCCAAATCATTACACATCAGGGCCATAAAACGCAAGCACATTTCAACGGCATGGCTTTAGCATGTCGCAAGTCAAATTGAGGAGCCGCGCCATGTTGAAGAACCCGTCCGTCAAGTATTCGCCCTTCCCGCCCGTCGGCCTCGCCGACCGGCAATGGCCGAACCGCATCATCGACAAGCCGCCGGTCTGGATGAGTACCGATCTGCGCGACGGCAATCAGGCGCTGTTCGAGCCGATGAGCGTCGGACGCAAGCTGCGCATGTTCAAAATGCTCTGCGACATCGGCCTCAAGGAAATCGAGGTGGCCTTCCCCTCGGCTTCGGAAACGGAATTCACTTTTGTGCGCCGGCTCATCGAGGAGCAGCGCATTCCGAATGACGTCACCATCGAAGTGCTCACGCAGGCGCGTGAACATTTGATCCGCCGCACCTTCGAGTCGATCCGCGGCGCGCGGCGGGCCATCGTCCATATCTATACCGCGACTTCCAAGCCCTTCCGCGACATCGTGTTCAACATGAGCCGCGCCGAAGTCGTCACCATGGCCGTCGAAGGCGTCAAGCTCATCAAGGAACTTGCCGACCAAATGCCGGAAACGGAAATTCAGCTTCAATTCAGTCCCGAAACTTTTACCGGCACCGAGCTCGACTTCGCGCTCGAAATCTGTAACGCCGTCACCGAAGCATGGGGCGCGACGCCGCAGAACAAAGTCATCCTCAACTTGCCAACCACGGTTGAATTAACGACGCCCAATGTCTACGCCGACCAGATCGAATGGATGCACCGCAATCTCGCCCGCCGCGACAGCGTGCTCATCAGCCTCCACCCGCACAACGACCGCGGCACGGCGGTGGCCGCCGCCGAAATGGGCATGATGGCCGGCGCTGATCGCGTCGAGGGCTGCTTGTTCGGCAACGGCGAGCGCACCGGCAATGTCGATCTCGTCACGCTCGCGCTCAACATGTACTCTCAGGGCGTTGCCCCTGATCTCGACTTTTCCGACATCAACGCCGTCGCGCGCGAGTTTGAAGATTGCACCCAACTACCGATCCATCCGCGCCACCCCTATGTGGGCGATCTTGTGTTCACCGCCTTCTCCGGCTCCCATCAGGACGCCATCAAAAAAGGCTTCGCCGTCCGGCAGGCAAATCCGCGCTGGAACATCCCCTATCTGCCGATCGACCCCGCCGACCTGGGCCGCAGCTACGATTCGGTCATTCGGGTCAATAGCCAGTCGGGCAAGGGCGGCATCGCCTATCTGCTCGAAACGGGCTACGGCATCGCCATGCCGCGCCGTCTGCAAGTCGAATTCGCCGGTGTCGTCCAGCGCGAGACCGATGCCAGCGGCCGCGAAATGAGCGCCGCCGACATCTGGCAACTTTTTTCGCACACCTATCTCGACACAGTCACGCCGGTGAAATATATCGAGCACCATTTGTTCGAGCAGGGCAAGGCGCAAGGCATCAACCTGAGCGTCGAGATCAACGGCGCGGCGCACCTCCTCACGGGCAAAGGCAACGGCCCCATCGACGCCGCCGTCCACGCCTTGCGCGAAATCGGCATCTCGGTACAGGTGCGCAGCTACGAGGAACGCTCAATGAGCGCCAGCGGCGACGGCGGCGACGCCAAAGCCACCGCCTTCATGGAACTGGCGCACCCGGGCCAGCGCGAATGCTACGGTGTCGGCATCGACAGCAACATCGTCACCGCCTCC
>JAISPO010000134.1 GCA_031274855.1 Zoogloeaceae bacterium
CCGCCGGTCGAGGCGCATTGCTTGATGTCGGCCTCTTTCGATTCGAGGGCGGCTTCGTAATCTTCGTCCATCGGGAATATGCAAACGCGTTCGCCGGAGGTTTGGCCGGCTTGCACCGCCGCCTGCGCCAGCGCGTCATCGGAGGCGAACACGCCTGTATAGCGGGTGCCGAGCGCGCTGACCATGCTGCCGGTGAGTGTGGCGAAATCAATGGTCAGATCGGGTTTGGCTTTGGCGGCCAGCGCCAGCGTATCGGCGAGTACCATGCGGCCTTCGGCGTCGGTGTGTATGACTTCGATGGTCGTGCCGTCGAGCGCGGTCACTACATCGCCTTGCTTGTAGGCGTTGGGGGACAGGTGATTGTGCGAAATCGCCAGCCAGACATCGAGCGCGACCGGCAGCTTCACCGCCTGCGCCGCCTGCAAGATGCCCAAGGCAACGGCGGAGCCGTTCATGTCGCGGTGCATACCCACCATGTACTGCGCCGGTTTGAGGTTGTGGCCGCCGGTATCGAAACAGATGCCCTTGCCGACCAGCGCCACGGTCTGCTTGGCATTTCGGGGCCGGTATTGCAGGCGCACGATGGCCGCGTCTTGATGGTCGGAGCCTTGCGCTACTGCGCAGAAAGCGCCCGCGCCCATTTTTTTCAGCTTGCGGAAATCGAATTCCTCAATGGCCCAGCGATTGCTTCGCGCCAGTTCGCGGATGCGTTTGCGATAGGTTGCGGGCGTGAGTTCGTTGGGGGGCAGCGCGGTCAGTTCACGCGCCAGCGCATTCGCCTCAGCCAAGGCGGCGACAGCCTTGAAATCGGCGTCTTCGACATGCGGCGCGAGAATGGTCAGCGTCTTGAGCGCCTTGGCCGGATCCTTCTTCCGCGCCGGTAAAGGCGCGGCGTTGATGAGCGTGACATAGGCCGCATCGCGCATCGCATCGTCAGTCGCGTCGAGGGGCACAATCGCCAGCTCCACCGGATTTTCTTCGAGCAGCAGCATGGCGGCTTTGCGCAGCGCGGTCAGGCGCTCGAAGCGCGGCTTGCTCTCGTCGACCATGACGCAGGCCGCGCGGCAGCCGTCTTCAAGGTCGATGGCGACCGGCGATTTGGCGAGTTCCTCAATCTTGGCATTGCGCCGCTTGAGCACCCGCAGCCAGCGCGAACGCTCGGGCAAATCAGTAGGTAGCGATTTGGCCGCGGCCATGACGAATAGCAGGTGCGAAGCGGCGGAATCGGGGCTGACAATCAATTTCGGGATGGACATCGGAGCTTCCTTTAGAATGTCCGGCAGATTATAGACACGCCCCCATGCAACAGTACCTTGACCTCATGCGCCATGCCCTTGAACGCGGGCATGTCAAAGCCGACCGCACCGGCACCGGCACCCGCTCGGTGTTCGGCTGGCAGATGCGTTTCGATCTCACCAACGGCTTTCCGGCGCTGACGACCAAGAAGCTGCATCTGCGCTCCATCATCATCGAACTGCTCTGGTTCCTGCGCGGCGATACCAACATCGGCTGGCTCAAGGAAAACAAAGTTTCGATCTGGGATGAATGGGCCGACGCCAACGGCGACCTCGGGCCGGTCTACGGCCATCAATGGCGGCACTGGCCGAAAGCCAACGGCGGCGAGGTCGATCAGATCACCGAGTTGATTGCCGGTCTCAAGCAGAATCCCGATTCGCGCCGTCATATCGTCTCGGCCTGGAATCCGGCTGACGTGCCGAAGATGAAGCTGCCGCCCTGTCACGCGCTGTTCCAGTTTTACGTTGCCGATGGCAAGCTCTCCTGCCAGCTTTACCAGCGCAGCGCCGACATTTTTCTCGGCGTGCCGTTCAACATCGCCTCCTACGCGCTGCTGACCATGATGGTCGCGCAAGTGACCGGCTTGCAGGCCGGTGAATTCGTGCATACATTTGGCGACGCGCATCTCTACAGCAATCATCTCGATCAGGCGCGTTTGCAGTTGTCCCGCCAGCCGAAGCCGCTGCCCATCATGCATATCAACCCTGACGTGAAAGACATCTTCGCCTTCAAGTTCGATGATTTCACGCTGACCAATTACGACCCGCATCCGCACATTGCGGCGCCGGTGGCCGTGTAGCCATGATTCTGGTCGGCGACATCGGCGGCACCCATGCGCGACTGGCGCTGGCGGAATCGGGCAGTGCCGATCCGGTTGCCGAAAAGCATTTCGCCACTGTTGACTTCCCCGGCTTCGAGTCGGTGCTGGCCGCCTACCTCGCCCAAGCCGGAACGCCCATCACCGCAGGCTGCATCGCTGTCGCCGGCCCCATCGCCGATGATGGCCGCCACGCCCGCCTAACCAATCTGCCCTGGCTCATTGATTGCGACGCGCTCGAACAACGCTTCGGCATCAACCGCCTCGCGCTTGCCAACGATTTCGCGGCGGCGGCCATGGGCGTGCTCGCCGCGCCCGCCGAAACCCTCGTGTCCCTGCAAGAAGGCGAGCCGCTCGCCAATGCGCCCAAGCTGGTCATCGGCGCGGGTACCGGACTCGGCATGGCGGTTCTGATGCAATGCCGCGGCGTCTGGCAGGTGCTGCCCGGCGAAGGCGGGCATATCGGCTATTCGCCGCCCGATGAAAAGCAGGACCGGATACATCAGGCATTGCGGCGCGAATATGGGCGCGTCACTGCCGAGCGCATCGTCTCCGGCCCCGGA
>JAISPO010000157.1 GCA_031274855.1 Zoogloeaceae bacterium
GTGAAAGTGGCCCCCTGCATATCCGCTGGCCCGATCTTGCCTTCCCGCGCTTTTTTGGCGAGTTCGGCCGTCTCTTGCGCGATTTCGATGATGCCTTTGCGGTCGGCGTTTTTCAGCACCGGCACCATCAGCCCGTTGGGCGTATCCGCCGCGAAACCGATGTGCCAATAGTTTTTGTAGACCTGATTCTCGCCATCGAGCGAACTGTTGAGGTCAGGGTACTTCTGCAACGCGGCCACCGCGGCCTTGATGATGAAGGCGAGCATGGTGAGCTTGACGCCGGACTTCTCATTTTCCTTGTTGAGCTGAACGCGCAGAGCTTCCAAATCGGTGATGTCGGCGTCTTCGTGATAGGTGACTGCCGGAATCATCACCCAGTTACGGGCGAGATTGGGGCCGGAAAGTTTTTTGATGCGCGACAGCGGCTTGACTTCAATCGGGCCGAACTTGGCGAAATCGACTTGCGGCCAGGGCAGCAGATCGAGGCCGCCGCCAGCCGAGCGGGGCGCTGCGCCGGTGACGATGCCCTTCACATAACTTTGCACGTCGGCTTGAGTGATGCGCCCCTTCGGGCCGGTGCCGGACACTTTGGCGAGATCGACGCCCAACTCGCGGGCGAAGGCGCGCACCGAGGGGCTGGCGTGCGCTCTGCCCACCGCCGCCAGCATTTCGGCAGGCGTCGGCAGGCGCATCAGCGTTGGCGCAGTGGTCGGCTCCGCTTCGGTCGGGCGCATGTCGCGGATCGCTTCTGCCGCCGCTGCCGGAGCGGGCGCGGTAACAGGCGCAGTCGCGGGCGCGGTAGCGGACTGAGGTGCAGGCGCAGGCGTTGATACGGCGGGCGAGGCGGCGGGCGCCGCAATGTCCGCTTTGGCTGCGGGGGCCGCAGCGTCCAGCACGACAACCACGGAACCTTCCGAAATCTTGTCGCCGATTTTTACTTTGACTTCCTTGACGATGCCGCTGGCGGAACTCGGCACGTCCATTGTGGCTTTGTCGGATTCCAGCGTCACCAGCGGCATTTCCGCTTCGACGCGGTCGCCTGCCTTGACGTGAATTTCGATGACCGGCACGTCATTGAAATCGCCGATGTCGGGTACTTTGATGTCCATGATTTACACCCCCAGCGGATTTTGCTTGGCCGGATCAATGCCGTATTTCTTCAACGCCTCGGCCACCTTCGACGGTTTGATCTGCCCGTCTTCGGCAAGCGAGCGCAGCGCCGCCAACGTGATCCAGTAGCGGTCGACTTCGAAGAAACTGCGCAGTTGCTCGCGGGTATCGGAGCGGCCAAAGCCGTCGGTGCCGAGCACCGTGTAGCGGCGGCCATCGAGCGCGGCGAAGGGACGAATTTGCTCGGCATACATGCGGATGTAATCCGTCGCCGCCACCACCGGCCCGCGAGTTCCGGCGAGCTTGCTGGTGACGTGGCAGAGTTTCTTCGGCGCTTCGGGATGCAGCAACTGATGGCGCTCGCAATCCTGACCGTCGCGCGCCAGTTCGTTGAACGAGGGGCAAGACCAGAGATCGGCCTCGATGCCCCAATCATTCTTCAGCAGGTCGGCGGCAGCAATCGCTTCGCGGAAAATGACGCCCGAACCCATGAGCTGCACGCGCGGGCCGTTGCTGTCAGCGCCTTTGCGGAACAGGTACATGCCCTTGATGATGTCGGCTTCGATACCGGCGGGCAATTCGGGATGCTCGTAGTTTTCGTTCATCACCGTCAGGTAGTAGAACACGTCCTCCTGTTCGGTGATCATGCGGCGCAGGCCGTCCTGAACGATCACCGCCAGTTCGTAAGCGAAGGTCGGATCGTAGGCGACGCAGTTGGGGATGGTCGCGGCGAGCACATGCGAATGTCCGTCCTCGTGTTGCAAGCCTTCGCCGTTCAGCGTCGTGCGGCCTGCGGTGCCGCCGATCAGGAAGCCGCGCGCGCGCGAATCACCCGCGGCCCAGCACAGATCCATCGTGCGTTGCAGGCCGAACATCGAATAGAAAATGTAGAACGGAATCATCTGCGTGCCGTGCGTCGAATACGAGGTCGCGGCGGCAATCCAGTCGGCCATCGCGCCGGCTTCGTTAATGCCTTCCTGCAAAATCTGTCCGTCCTTGGATTCCTTGTAGAACATCAACTGGTCGGCGTCTTGCGGCACATAATGCTGGCCTTGCTGATTCCAGATGCCGAACTGGCGGAACATGCCTTCCATGCCAAAGGTGCGCGATTCGTCCGGCACGATGGGCACGATGCGCTTGCCGAGCGCCTGGTCGCGCAGCAGCGTGTTGAGAATGCGCACGAAGGCCATGGTCGTCGAGACTTCGCGGCCCGCGCCGGTAGCTTTCAGTTGAGCATCGAAAGCGGAAAGCGGCGGCACCGGCAGCGGCTCGACCTTGCGGCGGCGCTGCGGCAGATAGCCGCCCAGCTTCATGCGCTGGTCGCGCATGTATTTCAGCACTTCCGAGTTTTCCTCGAACTTGAGGTAAGGCAGCGATTCGAGCGCGCCGTCGTTGATCGGCAGCTTGAAGCGGTCGCGGAACGCCTTGAGGGAAGTGGTGCCCATCTTCTTCTGCTGATGGGTGATGTTCTGCGCCTCGCCCGATTCGCCCATGCCGTAACCCTTGATGGTCTTGGCAAGAATCACGGTCGGCTGGCCGGTGTGATTGACGGCGGACTGATAGGCGGCGAATACCTTGTGCGGGTCATGACCGCCGCGATTCAAACGCCAGACATCGTCATCCGTCCAGTGGGCGACCATCGCCTTCAGTTCCGGCGTGTTGAAGAAATGCTCGCGCACATACGCGCCATCCTTCGATTTGAACGTCTGGTAGTCGCCATCCAGACACTCCATCATGCGTTTGCGCAAATGGCCGTGCTTGTCCTGCGCCAGCAGCGGATCCCAATAGCTGCCCCAGATGACCTTGATGACATTCCAGCCCGCGCCGCGAAACACGGCTTCCAGTTCCTGAATGATTTTGCCGTTGCCGCGCACAGGGCCGTCGAGGCGCTGCAAGTTGCAGTTCACCACGAAAATCAGATTGTCGAGTTTTTCGCGTCCGGCCATGCCGATCGCGCCCAGCGATTCCGGCTCGTCCATCTCGCCGTCGCCCATGAACGCCCAAACCTTGCGGCCCGCCGTTTGCGCGAGGCCGCGGTCTTGCAGATATTTCATGAACCGCGCCTGATAAATCGCCTGCAAGGGGCCAAGCCCCATCGACACCGTGGGGAACTGCCAGAAGTCCGGCAGCAGCCAGGGATGCGGATAAGAAGGCAGGCCCTTACCGTTGACCTCGCGGCGGAAACCGTCGAGTTGCGCTTCCGTCAGGCGGCCAAGCAAAAAGGCGCGGGCATAGGTGCCGGGCGCGGAGTGGCCCTGTATCAGCACCAGATCGCCGCCATTCTGTTCGTTCGGCCCGCGCCAGAAATGCAGGAAGCCGACATCGTAAAGCACAGCGGCGGAAGCGAAGCTGGCGATATGGCCGCCGAGATTCGAGTCGCCCTTGTTGGCGCGCAACACCATCGCCAGCGCGTTCCAGCGGATGTAGGCGCGGATGCGGGCCTCCATCGCGTAATCGCCGGGCGCGACCGGCTGACGGTCGGCGGGGATTGTGTTCACATAATCGGTATTGGCCGAGAAAGGCAAGTTGATGCCGGCGTGGTTGCCCAGCGCAATCAGCTTCTCGATCAGATAGTGGGCGCGTTCGGGGCCTTCCTGCTCAATCACGGCTTCGAAGGCGTCGAGCCATTCGCGGGTTTCCTGAGGGTCGGCGTCGGCCGGTATCAATCCGGTGTCGGACATGTGTGTCTCCTTGTCAGAGTCGCAGTGAACCCTGCGCGCCGGGTAGACGCGCAGGGTTGTTTTTTGCACAGCTTAGCCCACCCTGATGGGATGGGTTGAATTTCGTATTGTAAAATAACAATCCACAATATGCAATACCGAGCCGCAATTGATTGGGAAGGGTGCTTTAGGGATTCTGCGACTACGCTTCGCTTCGCGCGGAATGACGGAGCGGATGTAATCGCTTAAACCGAAAATGCGCTAGCGTTGGGCTTCGCTGCGCTTAGCCCAACCTACCGCGCTGTGGCCGGTGTCAATCTGTCTCGTAGAAACGGTTGTGTTTTCGATTAGGCAAACCTGAAACTTAGCGGACTGCCAAAAAAGCCGCTGGATTCCCGTCAAAAACACACGGGAATGACAGGGTGGGGGCGCGGGAATGAGGAGGGGTTACTGAAACCTGTAGCCTGAAACCTGAAACCTGTAGCCTGAAACCTGAAACCTGTTCAGCCCCGTTATACTGCGCCGCGATAATGACAGCGCTGCCAGCGTAGTGATAACTTGCGGCAGTACTGCAAGATAGAGAGAAGGAGAGGTTCATGCTACAGGTACGTATACATGGCCGGGGCGGGCAAGGCGTGGTGACGGCGGCGGAGATGCTGTCCATCGCGGCCTTCGACGAGG
>JAISPO010000187.1 GCA_031274855.1 Zoogloeaceae bacterium
ATGAGAATCTGGATTAACATTCCCGCGCAATCTCTTGAATTATATGGAGATAATCAAGAGTTACTGCGAGTGTATCCGGTCTCAACCGCCGCCAGAGGCGCGGGCGAAACCAGCGGCAGCTTCATGACCCCTAGGGGCCGCCATATCATTCGGGCGAAGATAGGCGGCGCAGCGCCCGAGAATGCCGTATTCGTCCATCGCCGCCCGACGGGCGAAATCTGGACGCCCGAACTGGCCGCCGCCCATCCCGAACGCGACTGGATCCTCACCCGCATCCTCTGGCTTTCCGGCCGGGAACCGGGCTTCAACCGCCTGGGCCAAGTCGACACCATGCGGCGCTACATCTACCTCCACGGCAGCCCCGAAACCGTCGAAATGGGCAAGCCCAACTCAATAGGCTGCATCCGCATGAACAACCGCGACATCATGGAACTGTTCGATCTCGTGCCGGTTTATACCGAAGTTGATATCACCGAATGTTGATGCCGACGCCGCAGGCAGTAGGGATTCAGAAGCAGTTTTTGCTGCTGCGCTGAATATCACTCGACCGCGTAAGGCAGCGCCCCGAAAGTCAGCCGTGGCGGGAGGTTTGGGCCGCCGGCAAAGACTGTACCGGCTTCTGCGCCTGAGGATTGCACGACTGCCAGACATTCATGGCCGCCATCGGGCGCGGGCGCGACTGTGACCAGAGCGCCGCAGGGCTGGTCGCCGGGTTCGGACGTAAATACGTTCGCGCCGGCGGGCAGGGCGGCGTCGAGGCGGGCGCGGTACATGCGGCGTTTGACTTTGCCGAGGTATTGGGCGCGGGCGACGATTTCCTGTCCCGGATAGCAGCCTTTGGTGAAGCTCAGGCCACCGACGGCGGGGACTTCCATGTTGAGCATTTGCGGGACGAAGGCTTCCTGTGTGGCGGCAACGATGCGGGGTTGTCCCGCCGTGATTTCCAGCCAGCGCCAAGCAGCGACACCGGCAGGCTTGGCCGCCAGCGTGGGCCAAGCCAGCATTGCGGCTGCCGGAGTGAGGGCGAGCAGGAGGCGGTGGCCGTCGAGGCAGATGACTTGACCGCCTGAAACATCGGCGCTGCGCAGCGGTTCCGGCGCTGCGCCCAATGCCGTTTTGGCAGTACCGGCCAGACCCAGCAGTACGGCATCTGCTTCGGCGAGTTTGACTTTGCTGCGAAAAATGTACATCGAGAGCGTCTTGAGAATGGCGGGCATGATGTCAGCCGACAGCGCAAGCAGAAAGTCCGGCCCGTCGCGCCAGATATGGAAAGTCGCCAGCAGGCGGCCTTTCGGTGTGCATAAACCGGCAAAGCGCAGGCCGTCAGGCGGCAGATTTTTGATGTCGTTACTGAGCAGGTTGTGAAGGAAACCGGCAGCGTCTTCGCCGCTGACGCGAATGACCGCAAAGTCGATCAGCGGTACCAGCACCATGCCGTCACGCGCTTCGGTCAGCTCACCGGCCAGGTCGCCAAAGTGCTCGCCATCGGACGCCATGCCTTGTGTGGCAAGAAAATCTTTCCATTCTTTTTGACTCATGTTGTCGATCTCTAACGCGATTGCCGGGGTGCGTATTATTATGGCCCCTTTCCCGATGCGGCACTGCCGCTGCGCGTTCCCGATGCGACTTGTCCGTCCCCTGATTTTTTCTGCGATCCTTGCTGTGACTGCGTTTTCCGGCGGACTGGGCTGGTTTGCTTGCAGGCCGGTGCCGCTGCTCAAGTCACCGCTGGAATTCGAGATTCGGGCAGGCTCAGGCTTGCGGACCGCAGCAGGCGATATCGCCAAGGCGGGCGTTGGATTCTCCGCCTGGAAGTTTTCCTGGCTTGGACGGCTCACCGGCAAGGCCGCGGACATCAAGGCGGGCAGCTATGAGATCAGCGCGGGCATAACACCCTGGCAACTGCTCAAAAAGATCACCCGTGGCGATGTGATTCAGGTCGAAATCGTTTTCATCGAGGGCAAAACTTTTCGGGAAATGCGCGCCACCCTCGATGCCCATCCCGGTCTGCGACACGATAGTCAGGGCATGAGTGATGCCGAAATTCTGGCCCGTGTGGGTGCCGGAGAAGCGCATCCAGAAGGTCTTTTCTTTCCCGATACCTATCTGTTCGCCAAGCAATCAAGCGACCTCGATGTGCTCAGCCGGGCGTATCAGGCCATGCAGTACCGGCTGGCGGCGGAATGGGGAAACCGCGATCCGTCAGCGCCCTATGTCAGCCCCTATCAGGCGCTCATCATGGCCTCGATTGTCGAAAAGGAAACGGGGCGGGCAGAGGATAGGCCGCTCATCGCTTCGGTATTCGCCAATCGCCTGAGGCTGGGGATGCTGCTGCAAACCGACCCCACGGTCATTTACGGGCTGGGTGAAAAATTCGACGGCAATCTGCGCAAGCGTGATTTGCTTGCCGACGGCGAATACAACACTTACACGCGGGCCGGTCTGCCGCCGACCCCGATTTCGATGCCCGGACTTGCCTCTTTGCGCGATGCGCTGCATCCGCCGGAATCCGACAAGCTCTATTTCGTTGCCCGTGGCGACGGCAGCACCGTTTTCTCGCGCACGCTCGAAGAGCATAATCGCGCGGTGGCACGCTATCAGAGAAAATCCGGAGG
>JAISPO010000046.1 GCA_031274855.1 Zoogloeaceae bacterium
ACTTTCGCTGAGGCCGTCCTCGCGCCGACGCGCATTTACGTCAAATCCATTCTCGCGCTCATGCGCGCGCTGCCGGTCAAGGGCCTCGCCCATATCACTGGCGGCGGCCTCGTCGACAATGTGCCGCGCATCCTGCAACCCGGCCTCAAAGCCGTGCTCGAAAAGAAAGCATGGCCCCTGCCGCCGCTCTTCCAATGGTTGCAAGCCGCAGGCAAGGTCGCCGACGCCGAAATGCACCGCGTCTTCAACTGCGGCATCGGCATGGTTATCGTCCTCGCTCCCGAACACGCCAAACCTGCCACTGGCCTCCTTACCGCCGCGGGCGAACAGGTCTTTCAGATTGGCCGCATTGAACAATGCGCCTCCGGCGAGGCGCAAACGGTCGTCGTTTAGGGGTTGCTGAAACCTGAAACCCGAATCCTGAACCCTGTCAGCGGCAGCATCCCTCGCCGCTGTTGTGGATGATCCAGATCAGGTGGCCGTTGTTACTGAAACCGCTGCTACCGGCAAACACCAGCCGGCCTTGGCCTTTGTAGACCATCTCATAGCGGTGCCGGTCGCTGCCGAAGTAGAAAGGTATCCAAGCCTTGCCGGTGATGTAGGCGCCTTGATCGCTGGGCTGGCCAATCTGGTCAACCACCTGGCCCATGGACATGCCGATCTTGAGTTTGGTGAACTTGCTACCGGCGGCCGGGCGGCCGGTGATTTCGCCTTCCCAATCGTCGATCCCTTTCACCTTCTGGCCGTAGCCTGCTTCAATCTTGGTCGAATCGACCACATTCCCGTTTTTCATGCCCGGGCCATCCTTGCCATACGCGGGGGCGGAGGGATCGGTTTTGGAAGCAGAAGCGTTGGCGTTTTTGGCGGTGGAGGTTTCGGCGCCCTTGCCTTTGGCCGCCGGTTCGGCACTGTCAATGGAACTGGAGCCTGAGCTGGCACAGCCAGCGCCGAGCATGACCAGACTGGCGAGCAATACGATGTTGCGTAGCGTGGACAGCATGTTTTTTCTCCTGAGAAGTGACGGGTTTCCCTTACGGGGCGGCTTGGGGCATTAGAGAATCAAATTGTATCGAATTGCGCCAACTTCAGATTAACCCGTGTTCAAGGCCGTAGCGGATCAATTCTGCGGTGCTTGAAAGCCCCAGTTTAGTCAGGATGCGGGCGCGGAAGGTGCTGATGGTGGCGACGGCGAGGTTGAGTTCTTCTGCGATCTGGGTCAGCGTTTTTCCGGCGGCGATGAGTTTCAGCACTTCGTATTCGCGGTCGGAAAGCAGCTCGTGCGGCGGTTGTTCGGAGTCGTTGGCAATCGCGTCGGCCAACTGCATGGCGACGGTCGGGCTGACATATTTGCGGCCACCGGCGACTTGCCGGATGGCGGTAACCAGTTGATCGGGGGCGCTCTGCTTGGTCAGGTAGCCTGATGCGCCGGCTTTCAGCGCGCGCACGGCGTATTGCTCCTCGGGGTGCATGGAAAGGATGAGCACCGGCAGTTTCGGGTATTCCTTTTTCAACTGTTTGAGGGTGTCGATGCCGTTGCGGTTGGGCATGGAAACGTCGAGCAGAAAAACATCCCATGCCTGCTGACGCGCCAACTGGAGCGCCTCGGCGCCGTCGCTGGCTTCACCGGCAACGATCAGATCCTCGGTTTCCGAAAGGATTTGCCGCAATCCCTGACGCACGATGGCGTGGTCGTCGGCAATCAGTACGTGAATTTTTTCGTTCATGGTCAAAACAGTTTGCGTTGCAGGTCTTCGGTTTCTTCCGTGGCGGACGCTTCCGCGCCGCGCCGCTCCGGCACGCGCAGGCGGATATGCGTACCGCCATGCTCTCCGGCGTTAATGGCAAACTCGCCGGACAGGCTATGGACGCGCTCGCGGATGCCGCGCAAGCCGAAGGACTTGGGCTTGGCCATGTCGGCTTCGGAAATGCCACGGCCATTGTCGCGCAATTCGAGAACGATGCCGCCTTTTTCCCGCTTGAGCCGTACGACCGCCAGCGAGGCGTGAGCGTGTTTGGCGACGTTGGTGAGCGTTTCCTGCACGATGCGGAAGAGCGCCAGCGAAGTGTCGGGATCGGGATCGAGATCATCATCGCAATGAACGCGGCAGGCGATGTCGAAGTGCTGCGCAAAATCCTCGGCGAGTGATTCGATGGCAGCCGGCAGGCCGAATTCCTTGAGGATGCCAGGCCGCAGTTCCCGCGCGACGCGGCTGGCAGCGGCCATCGCCTGATCGAGCAGGCTTTCGATTGAGCGCGCTTTGTCGCGCAGCAGGGGCGGCTCGGTCGGCAGCTTGCCGGTCAGCAGCGTCGCTTCGATTTTCAGCCGGACGAGCAGGCTGCCCAGTTCGTCGTGGATATCGCGGGCGATGCGTTCGCGTTCCTGTTCACGGGCGGCCTCGAGGTGGAACGAAAGTTCGGACAACTGCTCGCGCGAAGCGCGCAAGGCGGCTTCGGTTTCCTTGACTGCCGTGATGTTGGTGGCAATGCCCTGCCAGTTGACGATACCGTGGCCGCTGTCATCGTTGCGCTTGGGCGCAGAGCGCAATTCCACCCACCTGCCGCCGCGGCTGCGGCCACGCAAGCGGCCCGACCAGTCGAGCGGAGTGCCCGCCGTTGCCGATTGGGCCAGCGCGGTTTCGAGCGCGCGGCGATCATCGGTATCGAAGGCTTCAAAAAATTTTTTTGGCGAAGTCAGCAACTGGTGCTGCCGGATGCCGAACAGCCGTTCGCTGCCTTCGCTGACATACAGAAAACGGTAGCTGCCGTCGGAACTGCGTTGCAGATGGAACACCATGCCTGGCAGACTGTCGGCCAGGCCGCGAAAACGCAGGTCGCTGTTTTGCACCATCGCCAGCGTCGCCCGCTGGTCGGCGCGATAGCGGGCCTCGCGTACTTCCCTTTCGACAGCGGGCGCCAACCGGCCCATGCGGTCGCGGAAAATGACATCATGCGCGCCCAGCCGCATCATGCGGCCCGCGAAGTTTCCATCAGCGGGGTCGGCAATGACGACGAATGGCAGATCAACGCTCAAATTGCGGAACGACCGGATCGCCTGCACGGGCGACAGGTCATCCAGCGCGTCCAGATACAGCACGGCGTCCCACGGGCCGCCGCGCAGGGCGTTATGCAATCCTGAGGCGTCGGTGACGAGGCTGTAAGTCGCCCGCTCGAACCGTGCCGCAACTTGCGCCGCCTCAGCCGCGGCAGCGGCGAGGATGAGAAGATTCAGCGCGGAGACGGGTTCGGAAGGCCGGAGGGGCATGGCGGGCCTCAGCCGATCAAGTCAGCGGTATGGCGGGCGATGATCCACTCCTCATTGGTGGGGATCACCAGAACGTCAACGGCGCTGTCCGGTGTCGAGACGCGGAGGGCATTGGCGTCGTTGGCGTCGGGGTCGAGAGCGATGCCCAGCCAGCTACAGGCCGCGCAGACGCGCTGACGGATGACGGCAGCATGTTCGCCGATACCGCCGGTAAACACCAAGGCATCAACGCCGCGCAGGGCGGCGGCCATTGAGCCGAGTTCGCGCACGAGGCAATAGCAGAACAGATCGACTGCCTCCCGCGCTTCGGGACGCTCGGAGGCCAACAGTTCGCGCATATCCTGAGAGATGCCGGATACGCCGAGCAGGCCGGATTCCTTGTAGAGCAACTCGTTCAACTCCTTGATGCCCATGCCCTGAAATTCGATCAGGTAGAGCAGCACGCCCGGATCGAGGTTGCCGCAACGGGTGCCCATGACAAGCCCGTCGAGGGCCGTGAAGCTCATGGTGGTAGCGATGCTGCGGCGTTTCTGCAACGCGCACAACGAAGCGCCATTGCCGAGATGGGCGACGATCACCCGCCCATCGGCGCGGTCGCCAAGTTGCTTGGGCAGCGCGTCGGCGATGTACTCGTAGGACAGGCCATGAAAACCGTAACGGCGCACACCTTGATCGGTAATGCGGCGCGGCAGGGCGAGGCGCTGGGCAAGCTCGGACTGCGTGCGATGGAAGGCGGTGTCGAAGCAGGCGACCTGCGGAATGCCGGGCAGGGCGGCGGCAATTTCGTCGATCCCGGCCAGGTTGTGGGGCTGGTGCAGGGGCGCGAGAGGAATGAACCCGCGCAGTATGCCGATCGTCGCGTCATCAAGCAGGACAGGCTGCGAGAAGCGTTGAGCGCCGTGCACCACGCGATGCCCGACGCCAACGATGCGCCAGTTTGAGCCGCGCTCGCGTAGCCAGCGGATCAAAAATTTGAATGCCTGACGGTGCTGGTTTTCCGGTTCAAACGGCAAGTCGACATCATCAAGCAAACGGCCCGCGCTGTCTTTGGCCTTGAAGCGCGGGCAGGCATCGAGACCGTCGATCTGGCCGGACAAAACCGGACGCTCCGGCACCGGCATTTTGTGCTCGAACAAGGCGAATTTGATCGTCGATGAGCCGACGTTGAGGATTAAAAGCGCGTCAGTCATCAATTTTCCATATAGGGAGGCGGCAGGGCTGCCGGAAGCGTCATGCGGAAAGTCGAACCGGCCTCGGGGTGGCTTTCGACGTCAATTTTGCCACCGTGGCCTTCAACGATGGTTTTTACGATCAGCAGACCCAAACCAAGTCCGGGCGTATCCAGCGTGCCGATGCGGCTATAGCGGGTGAACAGCTTATCCATGTCCTGAGTGGCAATGCCGCGGCCCTGATCCGTGACGGCGATCTCGAAGCTGTCGCCAATCCGGCGCAGCACAAGCTCGACCTTGTTTGCTTGCGGGCTGAATTTGATGGCGTTGCTGAGCAGATTGTCGATAGCGCGGACGAGTTGCCCGCGGTCGCCGCGGACGATGGCTTCATCATCCATTTCGTGATGGATGACGATTTCGATCTGTTTGTGTTGGGCTTCCGTCCAGGCATTGTCGGCGGCCTCTTGCATTAACGCCGCCAAGTCCACTTCTCCGAACTTGCGGGGTTCGAGGATTTCAGCCTGAATGAGATCGGAAAACTCGTCAATCAAATCCAGCGCCCTCCGGGCGTAGTGCTTGACGCGCCGCAGATGATCGTTGGCTTCGTCGCCGTGGCCTTCGGTAAGGAGGATGATGGAGGCGAGCGGCCCTCGTATGTCGTGGGAAATGAAACGGATAGTGTCCTGACGCGCCTTGCGCACCATGCGCTGCCGAAGCGTGGCGGCACGAACAATGGTGACACGATTTTCCAGCGGGTCGACGCTGTCTGAGGAGGCCGTCTCAAAGATGGTGGTGGGATCGTCCTCGTGCAACTCGGCCAGTTCCGCGTCTATGGAGCGTTGCACCAATTCCAGACGGCGCCAGCTCCACAGGGGATAGGCAAGCAGCGTTCCGAGCAGCATACCGCTGGGCGGCAGCCAGAACTTGCCCCAATGCAGGAGCAGGATGACGCCCAGTGTGCAGACCGCCACGCAGATGGCGGAAAACAGGAGACCGTTCCGCGGGGATAAAAGCAGCAGGCCGAGCATCATTCCGGTGATGGCGAACATCGTGATGGCGGCAACCGTTACAGGCGGCAGCCATACGATAAACGTATTGGTGCGCAAGTCATCCAGAAGGGTGGCATGGATTTCGATTCCCGGCATGTTGACGCCGAATTCCGATACAGGAGTGGGGTACTGGTCGCCGAGACCGGCCGCGGTCGCTCCGACCAGAATGTACTTGCCTTTCAGTTCTTGAGCGCCGACAGCGCCGCTCAGGACATCCGCATAGGAAACGGTTTGATAAGTCCCCGGCGGCCCGGCGAATTGCGGATGCACCCAGACGTCGCGCTTCCAGGTCCCGTTCGCCAGCTGGTCGTCCGGCGTGCGGATGGCGCGGGACGGCATGTCGCCAAGGCCGACTTTCAGCAAAGCCAGGGCAAATTGCGGGTAGAGCGGCTCTTTGGTGCCGCCCCACAGATAAATATTGCGGACAATGCCATCTGCGTCGTGTTGTATTTCCATATGGCCGAGTTCGGCGGCGGCATTGCGAAGGAGCCCGATCGGCACGCCGTCTTCGATGATGTCGGAAGCCAGCGCGCGCGGCACGACCGGCAGGACGACACGGCCGTTGCGCCAGATTGCGTCCGCAAGCACATGATCGTCGTCCGTCTCGTTGGGGCTGGCTTCGTTGAAAATGATATCGAGGCCGACAGCGCTGGCTCCGGCTGCGGTCAGCTTTTCGATCAATGAAGCGTGGATGGCTCGTCGCCAGGGCCAATGGCCGATGCGGCGCAGACTTTTCTCGTCGATGGCGACAATGACAATGCCGTCGGGAACCGGCCGCGACGACAGCGTCAGACCGGTGTCGTACAGCGTCTGATCGGCCCGCCAGAACCAACCTTGCCAGGAAACGAGCACCCCCAGAAAAACCAGCACCAAGGTAAGCAATAGCCATTCGCCGATGATGCGTCTGGGTAGCCGCATTTAGAGAACGACCGGTAGCAACAGCAAGATGGGGAACCACCAGGGCGGCGGCGGGTACGGCACGTTGATGATCTGGGGCTGCGTATAAGGGCCGACGAAGCCGTCAGCGTCCGTCGCGCGTACCCGCGTGTAGTAAGTATCGGGTGGCGGCCGGGCGATGGTAATCGTGGGTTCAGCGACCTGCTGCTCAATGGCGATACTGGTAAACGCGGCATCGCGCGCCAACTGGAACAGGAAAGTTTGTCCCGGCTCGCTCACCCAGGCAAAGGTCAGGGATTCATTCGAGAGCGTTGGTGGCGGCAGCCCGGCAGGCAAGGCATCCATCCTGAAGTGCTGGGCATCATTCCAGGGGCCGGAATCGCCGCCGGCACGAATGCTGCGCATACGCCAGAAATAATCGCCCGGCGGCAGTTGGCGCGCCGGCATGATGGTGTTCCCTTCAATGCCATCAATATCGGCAACGATATCGGTAAACGTCTTGTCACTGGCGATCTGGAGACGATAACGCGCCGCGTCGGGGTTGATTGTCCATGCCAGCTCCACCGATGCCGCGCGCACTTTGGCGTCGCGGGGCGGCGCAGCCGGAAATGGCGGTTCAGGACGCGCCTTGAGCTGAAAGCGAAAATCCGAATCAAGCCCTTCCAGCCCCTGAGCGTCGATGCCGCGCACACGGAGGATGTATTCACCATCGGGCAAATGTCCGAATTTCGCCTCCGGCCGGGTGGCGCTGGCATCGGCCAGCAGTTCATGCATCTCTGGATCGGCCCCGATCTGGAAGCGATAGGCGCGCGCGCCGTCGAGCGGCGGCAGGGCAAAGCGAACAATGGGATGCTCATGCAAATAGGGCAGGCCGCTTACATCGGGCTTCGGCAGCAGGGCAACGGGTCGCGGTAACGCGCTGCCGGTATTGGTCACGATGCCATACCCTGCCGGTACGGCTGTGGCCGCGGATTTGTCGCTGTGGACGTCGACCGCGCCCTCTGTAACCTCGGCGCGACTGACACTGCCGTCAGCCTCGACCCGAAACCGCGTGCCGCGCACGCCCATGGCGGTGGTTGGCGTGTTGATGCGATATTTGGGCCGTGACGCGGAGCTTTTGGTGACCGTCGATTCAATGCGGCCCCGTTCCAGATGAAGCTGGCTGTCGGGAATTTTGGTACCGCGATAACGCGACAGTTCTTCGACGCGCAACCGGCTTTCGGGTTGCAGCACCAGCCGCGAACCGTCGATAAGCTCCAAAGTCACGAAGCCCTGTTCGCCGGTAATGAGTGTGGTTTGTCCGGTAATGGCGTCGCCGACGGACGGCGTCCGCCCATTGGCCAGCACCTCGCCGCTCATGCTGATGATGATGGCGGTAGCCGGTTCCGTGCGCAGCAACGCGACCGGAATCCGCAGTGTTGTACCCGGCATTAGCCGGTGCGGGTCGGCGACCTGGTTGATTTGCTGCAACTGCCGCCAATGCCCGGTTTTTTTCAGCATGTCGGCGGCAATGCCGGACAGCGTTTCCCCCTCCTTGACCGCGTAATGAATCTCGCTGTCGGCATAAACCGCCGTCGCGGAAAGGATGCCTGACAAAACCAGCGTGGCGAGTATTGAAATTATTTTGTTCATTGCGTAATGGGTACAACACGCTCCAGACGATAGCCGTAGTTATATGCGGGAACCAGACGAAAGCCGCTCTCCGGGCCAAGCGCCAGCTTCTTGCGTATGCGGCTGATATGCGTATCAAGTGTACGTGTCGGTACCGCCGCGTTCAAGCCCCAGACGGCTCCAAGCAGATATTCGCGCGACAGCAGCCGGCCAAGATTTTCAAACAGCAGCAGCGCCAGCGCGAACTCCTTTTCCGTGAGTCCATCAATCGGCATTCCGGCGCGCAACAACCGCCGATGCTGAACATCAATCTGAAAAGGAGGGATGTCGATGTACTGCGGGTGATGGACGCGGGGCTGCGCCCTGCGCCAGATTGCCTCCAGACGCGACAGCAGCTCCAGCCGCCGTATCGGCTTGATCATGTAGTCATCGGCGCCGGCGTTGAGACCGGCAGTAACGCCCTCTTCGGTACTCAGACTGGTCACGAACACAATCGGCGCGGTAATGCCGTGTTCCTGACGCAGACAGCACAATACGTCGTGGCCGGTCTGGTCGGGCAACATCCAGTCGAGCAAGAAGGCATCGAAACTCTCACCGGAAACCCGTTGCAGCAAATCCCGCCCGCGCATAAAGACGTGTACATCGTGACCGGCCTCGGCAAGCCACCTTTGCAGCGCCTCGGCCTGAACAGGATCGTCTTCGAGCAAAGCTATTTTCATGGCGCTCTCATGGGGCTATGTGGATCATCCGGTTTTGGAATGGTTTTATAGTTCACGGCAATACTCCAATCATAGGCCATCAAAGGCGCAAGCGAAAGGAATACATCATGCAAGTAAATGCTTATGGCGCTCACGCGGGGGACAAACCCCTTGAACCGTTGCGGATTACCCGCCGCGCACCCGGCCCGCACGACGTGCAAATTGATATTGCCTTCTGCGGCATCTGCCATTCGGACTTGCATCAAGTGCGCGCGGAATGGGCGGGGACGCGCTTCCCCTGCGTGCCCGGCCACGAAATCGTCGGACAT
>JAISPO010000154.1 GCA_031274855.1 Zoogloeaceae bacterium
CTACCCGCGAATATTCGATTGCGGCGGAAAATCGGCCAGTTCCACGCGAGGCGCGGGTTGCCAGCCTTTTTTCATGTGCTCGGCGACGACGTTGGTGAAAATGCCGCCGCGCACGTAGAAGCGGGCGGTCAGGCGCATGAAGCGCGGTTTGGTGGCCTTGACCAAGTCGTCGAGGATGCGGTTGGTGACATCCTCGTGGAAATGCCCTTCGTCGCGGAAGCTCCAGATGTAGAGCTTCAGGCTTTTGAGTTCGACGCACAGTTTGTCGGGGATGTAATCAAGCGCGAGCACGGCGAAATCCGGTTGACCGGTCTTGGGACACAGACAGGTGAACTCGGGAATCTCCATATGAATATGGTAGTCACGGGATGACGCGGGATTGGCGAAAGTTTCCAGCGTCTTGGCGGGGCGGGTACTCATGGGGTTCAGGTTACAGGATTCAGGTTACAGGTTCCAGTAAAATTTGTTGAGGTTCGCGTAGCGAACCTCAACACCAAAAACTGAATCCTGTACCCTGTACCCTGTACCCTGAGCCCTGAACCCATGAAGAAAATTCTGCTCATCAATCCCGCGTACAAGGGCAGCCTGCATTCCAATATCAAGGTTCTGGCTTTGCCGCCGCTGAATCTTGCCCTTATCGCCCGCTATACGCCCGAGAGCTACGATGTCCGCATTGTCGATGAGACGATGATGGATATTGATTTCGATGCCGGGGTTGATCTGGTCGGCATTACCTGCATGACGCCGCTGGCGCCGCGGGCCTACGAAATCGCTACCCGTTTTCGCGCGCGCGGGGTGCCGGTGGTGATGGGCGGCATTCATGTTTCCTGCATGGCCGAGGAGGCGTTGCGCTATGCCGATGCCGTTGTTGTGGGCGAGGGCGAGAATATCTGGCCGCGCCTGCTTGATGATTTCGATAAGGGCAGTTTGCAGAAGGTGTATCGCAGTGGCGAGTTGCCCGATATCAGCGATCTGCTGCCGCCGCGCCGCGATTTGCTGACCGGAAAATATTTTGTCGAAACCGTGCAGACGGGCCGCGGTTGCCCGATCAACTGCAATTTCTGTTCGGTGACGGCCTTCAACGGCTCGCGCTATCGCGTTCGCAATATCGACAATGTGCTGGCCGAAATCGACACCATCCGGTCGAAGCGCATTTTCATCGTGGATGACAACATTGTCGGTTCCGGCCCGCGCTTCATCAAGCGCGCCAAAGATCTGTTCGACGGCATGGCCGGTTGCGGCAAGGAGTGGGGCGGCCAGACCTGTCTTAACATTGTCGAACACGAAGATGTCCTGAAAGCCGCGCAGCGCAGCGGTTGCAAAGCCTTCCTGATCGGCTTCGAGTCGCTGGATCCGGTGACCATCGACTCGATGCACAAGTCGGTCAACCTGCGCCCCAACACTCGCAACTTTGCCGACGCCATCAAGAAAATTCACGATCACGGCATGGCGATTGTCGGCTGTTTCATTTTCGGTTCCGATGGCCAGACGAAGGATGCTTTCCGGCGCACCATCGACTTCGTGATCGAAACGGAAATCGACGCCGTACAACTGTCGCTGGCAACGCCGCTGCCGGGTACGGCTTTCTACCGGCAGATGCAGGACGAAAACCGCCTGCTGCTGACCGATTACCCGAACGACTGGCGGCATTACACGATCTTCGAGCCGGTTTTCGAGATGCGCGGCATGTCCCCGGCTGAGGCTTATCAAGGCTTGCAGGCGGCTTATGCCGAGGTGTCGTCGCTGGGCGCTTCCGTCAAGAGGAGTTGGCGAACTTTCCACAATACGCGCAGCCTGTTCAGCACCGGCATTGCTTTTTCGTGGAACTATCAGTCCTATAAAACCATCCTGTCGACCCCGACGCCGCTGGCGGTCGGGAACAGGCCCCTTGGCCTATAATCCGCGTACCGCGGGCGCGGGCAAATGTCCATGCCCTGATTCCCACAACTCCCTGATTATCAAGTTCCTGTGCGCCTGATCAAACTCAAGCTCTCCGGCTTCAAATCTTTTGTCGAGCCGACGACGGTTGTTTTCCCGAATCAGTTGTCCGGCGTGGTCGGGCCAAACGGTTGCGGCAAGTCGAACATCATTGACGCGGTGCGCTGGGTGCTCGGCGAATCGAAGGCGTCGGAACTGCGCGGTGAGTCGATTCAGGACGTGATTTTCAAAGGTTCCGGCACCCGCAAGGAGGTGAGCCGCGCCAGCGTCGAGTTGTTCTTCGATAACAGTCAGGGGCGGGCGACCGGCCAGTGGTCGCAGTACGCGGAGATTACCGCCAAGCGCGTGCTCGACCGCGAGGGCAATTCGAGCTACTACATCAACAATCTGCATGTGCGCCGCCGCGACGTGGTCGATCTCTTTCTGGGTACCGGCTTGGGGCCGCGCGCTTACGCCATCATCGGTCAGGGCATGATTTCGCGCATCGTCGAGGCGAGGCCGGAAGATTTGCGCATGTTCCTTGAAGAGGCCGCTGGTGTGACCCGTTACAAGGAGCGGCGCAAGGAAACCGAGCATCGTCTGGAAGATGCCAAAGAAAATCTGGCGCGTGTCGATGACATTCGCAATGAGTTGGATGGTCAGATTGGCCGCCTGGAAAGTCAGGCCGAAGTGGCGCGTCAGTACCACGAATTGCATGGCCAGTTGAACCGCCGCCAGAATTTGCTCTGGCTGAAAAAACACAAAGACGCCAAGGCGGAATTCGAGCGGCATGGCCGCGAAGTCGAAAAGGCCATCAACCGCGTCGAGGCCGAGACCGCGCAGTTGCGCGAAATCGAGGCCAGAGTTGAGCAGGCCCGCGAGGCGCATTTCGCGGCCTCCGATTCCCTGCATGCGGCGCAGGCCGAGATGTACTCGGCCAATGCCGAGGTCAAGCGGCTCGAATCCGAAATCCATCATTTGCGCGATTCGCGTCAGCGTCTGGAAGCCCGTCTGGCCCAGCTTGAGGTTGAGCGCAACCATTGGGCGGGCGAGCAGAAGCGTGTCGAGGGCGAAGAATTCCGCTGGCAGGCGCTGCTGGAAAATTCCGGCGAGCGGATGCTCACGGCGCAGGCGCGGCATGAAGAAGCGGCGATGCGTCTGCCCGAAGCGGAGGCTGCCGTCGAAGCTGCCGGTAATGCCGTTACCACGGCGCGGCGCGCGCTCAACGAGGCGGAGCAGGGCGCCCGTTTGGCCGAAGCCGATCGCGGTCACGCCCTGCGTGCCATCGAAAATCTGGCGGGCCGCCGCCAGCGGCTGGAACAGGAAAAAGCGGCGCTGCTGCCTGCCGATGCGGCGCAGCTTGCCGCCGCTCAGGAAGAGGAGGCGCGTGCCGCCGGAGAACTGGCATCGCAGCAGGAACAGGTCGCCGGATTGCAGGCGCTGTTGCCGTCTCTGGAAGGCGCGTTGCGCGCCGCCCGTGAGCGATTGGCCGATACCCATCGTCAGGCCACCGAGGCGCGCGCCCGCCGCGATGCCTTGCAACAGTTGCAAAGCCGTGTTCAGCAGAATGGTGAAATCGGTGATTGGTTGAAGCAGCGCGGCTTGTCCGGCGCGCAACCGCTTTGGCGTGGCATTCAGGTGGATGCCGGTTGGGAAACGGCGGTTGAGGCTGTCCTGCGCGAGCGGCTGTCGGCGCTGGCTGGCGACCGCGTTGCTGCGCGTGACGCGCTGGACGCGCCGCCGCCGCAGACGTTCACGCTTGCTTTTGCCGAAGGGAACAGTAGCCCCAACACCGCGCCCGATTCCTTGCGTGCCAAGGTGCGCTGCGCCGATGCGCGTTGGGCGGCGGTACTCGACGACTGGCTGGCTGGTGTGCAGTGCGCGGACGATCTGCAAGGCAAACTTGAGGCAGGCGGCGTTTGGGTCAACCGTCAGGGGCATTTGCTGACCGCGCATGGTTTGACGCTTTATGTGCCCGATGCCAAAACGCATGGCGTCATTGAGCGCCAGCGCGAAATCGAGGCGCTGTCAGCGCAAATTGAAACGCTGGAACTCGATGAGCAGGCCGCCCGTGAAGCGCAGGCGGAAGCCGAGCGTCGACTTGCGGAAAGCCAAACTGCGCAGCAGGCCGCCCGCCGCGCTGTCGATGAAATTCAGCAGCGCGCGCATACCGCGCATGTCGAGGCGCTCAAGCTCGGTCAAATTCAGTCGCGCTATGAGGAACGCGCCGCGCAAATCGCCGGTGATCTTGCCGACATTCTGAGCGGCGAGGAGAACGAACGCGCCGAGTTGGCGCGTGCCGAAGGCGAGGCTGACCGCTGCCGCGAGCAGCTTGCCGCCGTGCGGGCGCGTGTCGAGGAGGCGCTCGACGCGCAGCGCCAGAAGGATACGCAACTGCGCGAGGCGCGCGCGCTGGAACACCAGTTGGCGCGTGAGGCGCAGGAGGCCGGTTTTTCGGAGCGGGAATGCCGCTCGAAACTTGAAGACAACGCCCGCGCCGCCGAGACCGCCCGCACCCAGTTGGAGCGCGTTACCGGCGACAGCGAAGCGGCGACGGCCGAACTCGCCGGTATCAGCGACGCGGTGTTGCAGGAACAACTTCAAACCGCGCTGGATGCGCGTAGTGGCCGCGAAGGGCTGATGGCCGAACGGCGCAATATGCTCGAAACGGCTGCGGGCGAGTTGCGGCAATTCGAGGAACAACGTCTCCGGCTGGAACAGGGGCTGCAACCGGCGCGTGACAAAATCAATGACTGCAAACTCAAGCAGCAGGCGGCGGAACTCAACGCCGAACAGTTCCGGCAGCGTTTGGTCGAAGCCGGTATTACCGCGCCGGAGCAGGAGGCGGAGCTTGCCGCGGAACTGACGCCGGCGCTGAAAGAAAGCGTGCTGGCCGGTGATATTGCCCGCCTGACGTCGGAAATCGAAATCCTCGGCCCGGTGAATCTGGCGGCGCTGGAAGAACTGACCGTGGCCCGCGAGCGCAAAGGTTTCCTCGATGCCCAGTCGGGCGATTTGACCACTGCGATCAACACGCTGGAAGACGCGATCCGGCGCATCGACCGCGAAACGCGCGAGCAGTTGCAGGAAACCTACGACACGGTGAACCGCCATTTCGGCGAACTGTTCCCGCAACTGTTTGGCGGCGGCGAGGCGAAGCTGATTTTGACCGGCGAGGAAATTCTCGATGCCGGTATTCAGATCATGGCGCAGCCGCCCGGCAAGAAGAATTCGACCATCCATTTGCTGTCCGGCGGCGAAAAGGCGCTGACGGCCATCGCGCTGGTTTTTGCGATGTTCCAACTGAATCCGGCGCCGTTCTGTATGCTCGACGAAGTCGATGCGCCGCTCGATGACAGCAATGCCGAGCGTTACTGCGGCTTGGTCAAGCGCATGTCGCCCAATACGCAGTTCATTTTCATCACCCACAACAAGATCGTCATGGAAATGGCCCAGCACATGATCGGCGTGACCATGCAGGAGCAGGGCGTCTCGCGGGTGGTGGAAGTGGACATGGAAGAAGCTCTACGCATGACGGAAAGGGAAGCGGCATGAACGATCTTCAGCTTGCCTTGATCGGCGCGGGCGCCGTTGCCGTAGCCGTGGTTTTGGGCTTCAACAAGTGGCAGGAAAGGAAGCAGAAGAAGCTCGCCGAAAAAGTGTTCAAGGGCGGACAGGCTGATGCGCTGATGGAAGATCAGGATGCCGCTGACGATGCCGTGGCGCGGCAAGAACCGATGCTGCCCGAAGATGCGGCCACCGAGTCTGCCGAGCCGCCGCCTTTGCCCGCGCAATACGCCGACGAAATTACTGATTGCATTGTCCGCATCGAATTTACCGAGCCGGTGGCCGCCGCCTGTTTGCTGGAGGCAACATCGCGCTGGGCCGCGCAGGTCGGCAAGCCGATGTTCTGGCTGGGGCTGGATGACGAGGCGGGCGCCTGGTATCTGCTGTCGCCCCACGACGGCAGCAGTTACAAGACGATCTGCGCGTCGCTGCAACTGGTCGACCGTCAGGGCGCGGTTCTGGATGCGGAGTTGTCGGTTTTTCTCAACGGCGTTTGGGAACTGGCCAGTCAATACGCCGGTATCACCAGCATCCCCAAGCATGATGACGTGCTGGCTGTGGCGCAAGCGCTTGACAGCTTCTGCGCCGAGGTTGATCTTCAGTTGGGCGTCAAGATCGCCTGCGCGGGCGGGTCGATGGCGGGGTCGCGTCTCAAGCAGTCGGCAGAGGCGGCGGGCCTGTCCTTGCGCGATGATGGCGCATTCCATGACATCGACGCGCACGGCCTCACCCGCTTCACGCTGACCCATATCGGCACTGAGCCTTTCGAGGCGGCCTCGCTCGATGCCCTGCTTATCCATGGCGTCATGCTGACGATGGATGTGCCGCGCGTGCCGGATGGCACGGCGGCATTCGATGCGCTGGTGACGGCCGCCAAGTCGCTGACCAGAGCCATCGACGGCGCACTTGTCGACAGTCAGGGCAACCCGCTGACTGCCGACATGATTGCCACCATCCGCGCCAGAATCGACCAGATACAGGCTTTGATGGTCGAGCATCAAATCGTCGCCGGCAGCACGCGGGCGCTGCGGCTATTCTCCTGATGGCGGAACGCGAAGCAAAGCAACGCGCCGGATTTCTCCGTGGCGAAATCGAGCGCCACAATCACGCTTATTACGTTCTCGACGCGCCGTCGATTCCCGACGCCGAGTACGACAAACTGTTCCGCGAGTTGCAGGAACTGGAAGCAGCGTACCCCGAATTGCTGACGCCGGATTCGCCGACGCAACGGGTCGGCGGTTCGCCTCTGGCGGCCTTTGCGTCCGTGCGTCACGCGGTGCCCATGCTGTCGATCAAGACCGAAACCGATACCGGCGCGGGCGGCGCGCTGGCCTTCGACGCGCGTGTCCGCAAGGCATTGGCCTTGCCCGCGGCTGCGCTGCCGGTGGAGTATGCGGCGGAGTTGAAGTTCGACGGCCTGGCCATCAGCCTGCGCTACGAGCAGGGGCGGCTGACGCAGGCGGCCACGCGCGGCGATGGCGAAACCGGCGAGGACGTGACGCAGAACATTCGCACCATCCGGTGTATCCCGCTGCGGCTTGCGAGTGAAGCGCCCGCCATGCTCGAAGTGCGCGGCGAGGTCTATATGAGCCGCCCCGATTTTGAACGCTACAACGAGCGGCAACGGCAACTCGGCAAACCCGCGCTGGTTAATCCGCGCAACGCAGCCGCCGGCAGCGTGCGGCAACTCGATCCGAAAATCGCGGCAGATCGCCCGCTCTCTTTTTACGCCTACGGCCTCGGCGAAACGGCGGGCTGGGATTTGCCCGCCACGCATAGCGGCGTGCTCGACGCGCTGGCCGGTTTCGGCTTTCCCGTTTGCAAGCATCGCATCGTAGCCCGCTCGCCGGAAGAACTGGTCGCCTTCCATGCCGAAATATTGGCGCTGCGCGACAAGCTGCCTTTCGACATCGACGGTGTGGTGTACAAAGTCAATGCGTTGGCGCAGCAAAAAGAACTCGGCTTCGTCAGCCGCGAGCCGCGCTGGGCGGTCGCGCACAAATACCCGCCGCAAGAGGCGCTGACGACGGTTGAGGCCATCGAAGTACAGGTGGGCCGCACGGGCGCGATTACGCCGGTCGCCCGCCTTGCGCCCGTGTTCGTCGGCGGCGTTACCGTCACCAACGCGACTTTGCACAACGAGGACGAAGTGCGGCGTAAAGATGTACGGGTTGGCGACACCGTGATCGTGCGCCGCGCCGGTGATGTGATTCCCGAAGTGGTTAGTGTTCTGCCTGAGCGGCGGCCCATTCTCGCGCCGGAGTTCGTGATGCCGGTACGCTGTCCGATCTGTGATTCGGCCATCGAGCGCCCAGAGGATGAAGCCATTGCCCGCTGTACCGGCGGCCTGTACTGTCCGGCGCAGCGCAAGCAGGCGTTGCTGCATTTCGCGTCGCGCCGCGCGATGGACATTGAAGGTCTGGGCGAGAAGCTGGTCGAGCAACTGGTCGATGGCGGCTTGGTGCAAACGCCTGTCGATCTCTACCGGCTGGCGCTGGAACCGCTGGCGGCGCTCGACCGCATGGGCGAGAAGTCGGCGCGTAATCTCATCGCGGCCATTGAGCAAAGCAAGACGCCGAGCTTGGCTCGCCTGATTTTCGCGCTCGGCATACGCAATGTTGGCGAGACAACCGCGAAGGATTTGGCGCGGCATTTCGGCAGCATGGAAGGGCTGATGGCGGCAGCCGGGGATGAGGAACGTCTGCAACAAATCCCCGATGTCGGGCCGGTGGTGGCGGCTGCCATTGCTCATTTCTTTGCCGAACCGCATAACGTCGAGGTGATCCGCGGGCTGGCCGCGGCCGGTGTATGCGGTGAGCCGCTGGAGCCGGTGGCAATGGATTCGGCGCTGTCCGGCAAAACCTTCGTCCTCACCGGCGCTTTGCCGACGCTGGCCCGCGAGGAAGCGAAGGCGCTCATTGAGGCGAAAGGCGGCAAGGTGGCCGGTTCGGTATCGAAGAAAACCGATTTCGTGGTGGCCGGTAGCGAGGCGGGTTCCAAGCTCGACAAAGCGAGAGCATTGGGGCGCATAATTCTGGACGAACAACAACTGATGGAGTTGCTGAACACATGAGCAAAGTGACCAAGGCAGTTTTTCCCGTGGCGGGCATGGGCACGCGCTTTCTGCCCGCGACCAAGGCCAGTCCCAAAGAAATGATGCCGATTGTCGACAAGCCGCTGATTCAGTACGCGGTCGAAGAGGCGGTCGCGGCGGGCATTACCGACATGATTTTCGTCACGGGCCGCTCGAAGCGCGCCATTGAGGATCATTTCGACAAAGCCTACGAACTGGAATCGGAACTGGAAGCGCGCGGCAAGACGGAGATGCTCAACTTCGTGCGCAACATGCTGCCCAAGCATATCAACTGCATTTACATCCGTCAGGCCGAGGCGCTTGGGCTGGGCCATGCCGTGCTGTGCGCCAAACCGGCGGTCGGCGATGAGCCGTTCGCCGTGCTGCTGGCCGATGACCTGCTCGACGGCGATCCGCCGGTGATGCGGCAGATGGTCGATACCTTCAACTACTATCACTGCTCAGTATTGGGTGTGCAGGACGTGCCGCGTGAAGATACGCGCAGTTACGGCATCGTCGCGGCCCGCCCGCTGGCTGAGCGCGTCGAGCAGATTTCCGCCATTGTCGAAAAACCGAAGCCTGAGGAAGCGCCTTCAACACTGGCCGTCGTTGGGCGCTATGTGCTGACGCCGCGTATTTTTCATCACCTCGAAAAAGTCAGACCCGGCTCAGGTGGCGAAATCCAGTTGACCGACGGTATCGCTTCGCTGATGCAGGAGCAGCAGATTCTCGCCTATCGCTACAAGGGCGTGCGTTACGACTGCGGCTCCAAGCTCGGCTATCTGCAAGCGACGGTTGAATTGGGGCTGCGCCATCGTGAGATCGGCGTCGACTTTGCCGAATACCTCAAGCAGCGCCACGCCGGATGAACCCTGCCGAAGCCAAGCGGATATTTGCCGAAGCCGATTTGATCCACTCGGCAGCCGAAGTCACTCAGGCCATAGACCGGCTGGCCGCCGAAATTACCGCGCGTCTGGCCAACGCGCATCCGCTGG
>JAISPO010000110.1 GCA_031274855.1 Zoogloeaceae bacterium
CAGCGCCACCGCGAGCAGGAGGAAAGCAGCCAACAACCGTTGGCTGAAGCGGCCAACAAGCTGGCCGCTCAGTTTCACGGCTTCACCACTTCAAAGCGTCCGCCTGCCGAGCGGGCGAACACACGGCGGTCGTACATGGCTTCGCCGTAGGCGGGCGGCATGGTGAAATCGCCGACGTTGGTGGCGCGGGCCTTGTAGGTGATTTCGAGCAGGCTCCTGCCCACGTTGCCGTAGAAAATCACGCGGTCTTCGCGGATATCGGCGTATTCCACCTGCCATGAACTTCTGCCGCCCAAGCGCCGCTTCCAGATCGGCGCGTCGGCCTGCACGCCATCGCTTTCGTCGCTGGCGGTTTGCAGTACCGGCTCCAAGCCGCCGGGCAGCAGGTCGACCAGCGCCACGTTGTCGATGTTGTCGCGTTCCAGACTGCGGACCCGCACACGCACTGTCACCTCCTCGCCGAGCTTGGCGCTGGTGATGGGCTGGTCTTTGGCGTCGAGCACTTCGTGGAAGATTTCAAGGCCGTGACTGACCGCCTCCGCAGACGGTGTGCGCTCAAAGCCCTGTTCTGACCAACTGTAGTACAGCGGGAAATCGCTGCCGTTGGCGAGCTTGAGCGAACGGGCCGTGAGCGGCACAAGAGCATTCGCAACCGGGTTGGGCGAACCCATCGCGATCGCGCTGACCTTGCCCTGGGCATCGACGGCGCTGGCCTCAAACTTGCCTTGGGCATTCTGCGCGGCAGCGTCAAAGTAGGCATCGACCGCGCGCAGCACCGACGCCGAGGAAAGGCTGTTGTACCAGCCATCCTGCATCATCGTAGCGATACGGTTCCATGTGTCTGCGGGCAGGGTTTTCAGGCGGGCGGGGAAGTGCCGCGCCGTTAGGTGCAGCAGCAGGCTTTCGTCTGCCAGCGGGTCGTAGTAGCGGTTCCAGGTGTTGCTGTGCGTGTTCTTGGCGCTGCGTTCGAGCAGCGCAGCCCACACCGGCTGCATCAGTTCATCGGCGGTCTGTTCCTGCTTGACAAGCTGGTAAGCGGCGGCAAGGTAGGCCGCGCCAAGGTCTTCGCGCCATGCCTTGTCGTTCTGATGGCTGCGCCAGGTTTCGCGCAGATTGGCCAGCGCTGCGGGAACCACCGTGCCTTGACGGGTGAGTAAATAGGCGGCCTGCGCGCGCTCATGCCAATCGCCGATGCTGATGTAATTGCTGCTACCGCTGCCCAGCCAGTTTGCGAGGTAGGCATTGGCTTTTTCGAGCATGTCTTGCGGCACCGGCAGCTTGTGTTCCTTGGCTTCGACCAGCAGCGCGGTGGCGTACAGGGTGGGGAAGTGGCCGGATGAGCCGCCGGCCCACATCGCAAAGCCGCCATCGGAAGTTTGGCGCGGGCGCAGTTGCGCCAGATAGCGCGTGAAGGTTTGACGCGCTTCAGGCAGCGGGCCTTGATCGGCCGTGCGGCCACGCGATATTTCCTTGACCAGTTCGGGCCGTGTCGACAGCAGTACCGACGGCCAGGTCTGGCTGGTGATCTGCTCGGTGCAGCCGTGCGGATAGGCTTCCAGATACTTCATCATGCCCGACGCGAAGGCCCAGGGCGCGACGGAGATGGCGACCTCGCTGCGGCGGAAGTTCGGATACAGATCGGCCCGGCTCTTGATTTCACCGCTGCCTCGCAGGACGCCGGTCTGCACCAGCGTGGCGTAGGGCGAAGACGGACGCACGCTGACTTCATTGGTGAGCTTGGCGCTGTGGGTCTGGCGATAGCTGGCGGTGAACACCAGCGGCGCGGAGCCGAGCACGGTCCCGTCGCCATCTTTGGCGCGTACCTTGAAGACGGTGCTGGCTTCGCCGCGCTCGTTAATCTCCAGCGTTTGCGCCGCCTTGCCGACCACTTCCAGCCCGCCCGATGCGTCGAGGCTGAGCAGGATGGGCGCGGCCTTGCCCGAACCGGCGATATTGTTGGCGAGGCCGACGCCGACTTCGACGATGTCGCCGGGCGCCATTGCCAACGGAGCATTGGGCAGGATCACCATGTCGCCGCGCACGGTGGTATGCGTCACGCGCACACCGGCGGCGTCATCGCTGACGGCCACAGCCATCACGCGCAGGCTGCCGTTGAAACTTTCGGGCACGGTGTAGCTGAACTCGCGGCTGCCGTTCACCTCGGCCAGCCCCGACCAGAAAGCCACCGGCTTGTCGCGCTTGCGCTTGAATGGGTTGAGGTGTTTGCCCAATTCGCCTTCGGCGTCACCGCCGGGCGCGGCGGCGCTGGCCATGAGCTTCTTGAACTCCGGCAGGATCAGATCAAGCGTCTGCTGTGTGCCGACTTCGAGCGCGCGCTTCTGGAGGAAGTGCGCGAGCGGATCCGGCGATTTGTAACGCGCCACTTGCAGAATGCCCTCATCCACCGCGAACACCACCGCTTGCGTCGGCTTGTCGCTGGTCAGCTTGATTTTTACCGTCTGACCGGGCTTGACCAGATCGGGACTGCTCAACTCGATTTTGGCGCTGCGCTTGCTCAAGCTGGTAGCGAAAGGCGCAATACCGTAGGAAAGCGGACTCATATAGATCTCGTCCGAGGCCGGATCGCGCACGAAATGCACATTGACGTAGCCGGTGCCTTCAAAGTCTTTAGGCACAGTGATGGTCTGTACCGAGGCGGTCTTGTCGGTCTTGAATCTGGCATAGGCATAAACCTTGTCGCGCTCAATGGTAATCAGACCCGCGCCGGTGTAGGGCGCGCGGATGCTGATCTGGATGGTATCGCCGGGCGTGTAGTCCTTGCGATCCAGCGTCAGTTGCAACTCGGCGTTGCGGTCGAGCGAGCGCGTGACATTGGCACTACCTGCCACGCCGTAGGCGATGCGGTTGAGTTCTACGCCCCGCGCGTTTTTCACCACCTAGGCGAAATTGCCGGGCGTCGCGGTATTCAGCGTCAGCGCATTGCCGGCGGCAGCAATGCTCAGGGTCTTTTCATCGAGCGTGATTTCCTTG
>JAISPO010000156.1 GCA_031274855.1 Zoogloeaceae bacterium
GGGGTGGTCGATCAAAACCGCCGTGATGCCAATGGCGGTATTGCGGCGGCGATGGCGATGAGCAGTCTGCCGCAAGCGATCAAACCCGGCGGCATGATGGTGGGTGTCGGGATGGCGAGCTGGGAAGGCGAATCCGGCGCCGCGATTGGGTTCTCCCGCCGCAGTCAGAGCGACAGTGTGACGGTGAAGGCTGTCGTGAACTTCAACTCCCGCGGCAAAGCCGGTGTGGGCGTGGGGGTGGGGTTTGAGTTTTAAGGGGTAGCGCCCCTTGCTCCTTCCCCCGCATCGCGGGGGAAGGAGATGAACCCTGAACCCTGTCAGTTGAAAGCAGCGATGCCGGTTTGGGCGCGGCCGAGGATCAGGGCGTGGATGTCGTGGGTGCCTTCGTAGGTGTTGACGGCTTCAAGGTTGACAGCGTGGCGGATGACGCCGTATTCGTCGGAGATGCCGTTGCCGCCGTGCATGTCGCGGGCGGTTCGCGCGATGTCGAGGGCTTTGCCGCAGGAGTTACGCTTCATGATGGAGGTGATTTCGGGCGCGGCGATGCCTTCGTCTTTCATGCGGCCAAGGCGCAGACAGCCTTGCAGGGCGAGGGTGATTTCGGTTTGCATGTCGACGAGTTTTTTCTGGATCAATTGGTTGGCGGCAAGCGGGCGGCCAAATTGTTTGCGGTCGAGCACATATTGACGCGCCCGATGCCAGCAATCTTCGGCAGCGCCCAACGCGCCCCATGCGATGCCGTAGCGGGCGGCGTTGAGGCAGGTGAAGGGGCCGCGCAGCCCGCTGAGCGCGGGGAATTCGTTTTCCGCCGGAACGAAAACGCCATCCATGACGACATCGCCGGTGATTGAGGTGCGCAGGCCGACCTTGCCGTGAATCGTTGGCGCGGACAGGCCTTTCCAGCCTTTTTCGAGAATGAAGCCGCGAATTTTTCCCGCGTCGTTCTTGGCCCAGACGATAAAGATATCGGCAATCGGGCTGTTGGTGATCCATGTTTTGCTGCCGGTCAGGCGATAGCCGCCGTCGACTTTTCGCGCCCGCGTAATCATCGAGCCGGGGTCGGAGCCGTGGTTCGGTTCGGTGAGGCCGAAGCAGCCGATGGCTTTGCCGCGCGCCAGCGGCGGAAGATATTTGCGCTTTTGCGCTTCGGTGCCGAATTCGTTGATCGGCGTCATTACCAGCGAGGATTGCACGCACATCATCGAGCGATAGCCGGAATCCACACGCTCGATTTCGCGGGCAATCAGGCCGTAGCTGACGTAGTTGAGTCCGGCCCCGCCGTATTCTTCGGAAATCGTCGGCCCAAGCAGGCCGAGTCCGCCCATTTCGCGGAAAATCGCCGGATCGGTTTTTTCCGTGCGGAATGCCTTGAGTACGCGCGGCGCGAGGTGTTCCTGCGCATAGGCTGCGGTGCTATCGCGAACCATTCTTTCTTCTTCGTTCAGTTGCCGGTCGAGCAATAGCGGGTCATCCCATTTGAATTCCATTGTGCTTCTTCCTCCTCGTGCGGTACTGCGGTTATTTAATCGGCAAAGCCGCGAATCATGTTGCGGGCGATGACGAGCTGCTGAATTTGACTGGTGCCTTCGAAAATTCGGAACAGGCGCACGTCCCGGTAAAAACGCTCAATGCCATATTCGGCCAGATAACCGGCGCCGCCGAAAATCTGCACGGCGCGGTCGGCGATGCGGCCACAGGCTTCGGAGGCGAACAGCTTGGCGCAAGCCGCCTCGGTGCCGACATCCTGACCTTCATCCCGGCGTCTCGCGGCATCGACGACCATGGATCGTGCGGCGTAAAGCTCCGCCTTGCTGTCGGCAAGCATGGCCTGAATCAACTGGAATTCCGCAATCGGTTTGCCGAATTGTTCACGCTCCATCGCGTAGCGCAGCGCGTCGTCGAGCATCCGCTGCGAAACGCCGACGCAGGTGGCCGCGATATTGATGCGCCCCTTGTCGAGAACTTTCATGGCCATTTTGAAACCCGCGCCTTCGCGCCTGCCGATCAACGCGCTGGCGGGAACGCGGCAGTTTTCAAAAATGACATCGCAGATATGAGCGCCCTTCTGCCCCATTTTTTTGTCGATCTGGCCGAGCGACAGTCCGGGCGTGCCGCGCTCGACAACAAAAGCGGAAATGCCGCCATAGCCGCGTTTATCAGGATTGGTGCGGGCCATGACGGTGTAAATACCGGCTTCGGGCGCATTGGTGATGTAACGCTTGGTGCCGTTGATCACATAGGAATCGCCGTCGCGCAACGCGCTGGCGCACAGGCTTCCGGCATCGGAACCGGCATCCGGCTCGGTCAGCGCGAAAGCGCCGATGATTTCTCCCGAGGCCAGCCGCGGCAGATAGCGGGCCTTTTGGGCCATCGTGCCGTCGATGACAATGCTCTGAGCGCCGATGCCGTTGTTGCTGGCAAACAGCGAACGGAAAGCCGGTGAGGCGCGGGCGATCTCGAAGGTGGCGAGCACCTCTTCCTCCATCGTCAGCCCCATGCCGCCGTACTTTTCGGGAATGGACAGGCCGAACAGGCCGAGCGTCTTCATTTCGGCAACGACGGCCTCTGGAATGCGATCGCTTTCGGCCACTTCGTTCTCGACCGGCATCAGCCGCTCGCGGACGAAACGGGCGATGGCGCTGAGCAAAATGTTGAGTGTTTCCTGGTCTCTGATCATGATGGTTTTGTCATTTCTGCTACAGATTGATGCCGGCCTTGCCTTCAGACCACATTTTGAGATTCAATGGCGTCTGACCCTTTTTTGCCGAGACCTTGCCATGGCCGATCTCACCTCCGAAAAGAACCAAACTGCCGATGAGCTGGCAAAGCGGCTTTTTTTCCGTTTTTTCCAAACGGCGAACACCATGCACACCAAAGGCACGCAAGCCCTCGAATCGCTTGGCGTGACCACGCAGCAATGGTCGGTGCTGGGCGCGTTGTCGCGTCCGCAGGCGGAACCCGGAATGAACATCGGCGAGCTGTCGCGCTATCTGCTGGTCAGCCGCCAGAACCTCACCGGCGTGCTGGGCCGTCTGGAACGCGACGGACTGATCGAACGCGCCACCGATGAGGAAGATCGCCGCTTGCGCAAAATCAGACTGTCCGCCAAAGGCGAAAAGCTGTGGCTCAAATTGACGGAACCGATCCGCGCCTTCTACGGCGGCGCGTTGAAGGGGTTTTCTTTCGACGACAAACTTGAGCTGATCCATTACATCAATCGCCTGCAAAAGAACATGTCCATGCTCTAACCGGCCTCATGCCGGATAGCGTGCCGTCATCCGGCGGGCGATCAACGCCTGCCGCGCTGAACCAAGACTGAATTCCATCGTAACCATTCCTCTTTGGTGGGGATGCTTCATCCTAAAAAAGACGGGCTATTATGTCAAGATATTTACATATCCCGGTAGGCAGCAGGGGAAAGCGCGGCTAAGCATCCCTTTTTGTACCCTCACGGCAAACACGGCTATTTAAAGTGTTCCGCGTGGCGAACTAACCACAATCACAATACAGCTATTAAGGGATTCAAGATGCTCTAATTGTGTCAACGTATTGACTTTATACTCAGGAATTCCTAAGCTGACAACAGACTTGGAAAAACACAAGCGCAAGCACTCGCCAGTAGCGAGAGGGTTCCCAATCAACGCAATTTCGACACATATCCGCAATCGGTTCCGGGAGGTAAGAAATCCGTGAAGTTCGATCCAGTACTGTTGGCCCCGCGCATGGGGCCAATGAGGGCCGCCGGCCTATGGCGCGACGAGACAATCAATGCCCATTTGCAAAAAGCACTGAGAAACTGCCCCGACAAAATCGCCGTCATCGCTTACCGCAGCAATGACGGCAATCCGGTACGCCTGTCGTATCGTGAAATCGACAGCCGAACCGAGCGCGTGGCGCGTTCGCTCATCGCGCTCGGCATCGGCTACGGCGATGTCGTCACTTATCAGTTACCGAACTGGTGGGAATTCATCGTCCTCGCGCTTGCATGCGCCCGCATCGGCGCCGTGTCCAATCCGGTCATGCCGATCTTCCGCCAGCACGAACTGCGCTTCATGCTCAATTTCGGCGAGTCGAAAATTTTTATCGTACCCAGAGAATATCGCGGCTTCGACTACGAAGCCATGGCCCGCGGAATGCTTCCCGATTTGCCGCATCTCAAGCATCTGGTAATCGTTGGCGGCGATGGCGACGACAGCTTCGCCAGGCAGCTCATGCGCGACGATCTGCCGCCGCTCACCACACCGGCCCTCTATCCCGATGATGTCGGCTTGCTGATGTACACCTCCGGCACGACCGGCGAACCCAAGGGCGTCATGCACACGTCCAACACGCTGCTTTCGGGGCTGCATGCCTACACAGGACGCATGGAGTTGAGCGAGGATGAAGTCATTCTCGGCGCTTCGCCGCTGGCCCATTTGACAGGCTATGGCTATCTGGCGATGCTGCCGATTGTCCTCAACGCCACGACGGTTTTGCAGGATATATGGAATGCCAAAAGGGCCTTGGAAATCGCCCGCATGGAAAAGGTGACTTTCAGCATGGCTGCCGCAACCTTCGTGGCCGATCTGTGTCTGGCCGCCGAGAACGGCGAAACGCCTGCCCTGAGTTTCCGCAAGTTCAACTGCGCCGGCGCTCCGATTCCGCCTGTTGTCATCGAACGCGCTGACCGCCTGCTCGGCCTGCGCGTCAGTTCCGCGTGGGGCATGACCGAGAACGGCGCAGTCACCATCACTGAGCCGTCACGCGCCCATGAAAAATCGGGATGCTCGGATGGCCGCCCCGTGACGGGCATGGAGGTCAAGGTCGTCGACGTCAACAGGCAGCCGCTCCGCACCGGCGAAACCGGTGAATTGCTGGTGCGCGGCGCTTCGCTTTTCGGCGGCTATCTGAAGCGCCCGCAACTGAACAACACCGATACCGACGGCTGGTTCGATACCGGCGACCTCGCTTTCATCGACGCGGAAGGCTACATCCGCATCACTGGCCGCAGCAAGGATGTCGTCATTCGCGGCGGCGAGAACATCCCCGTCGTCGAAATCGAAAACCTGCTGTACAAGCATCCGGCCATCGCCACGGTCGCCGTGGTCGGCTTCCCCGACGAGCGTTTCGGCGAAAAAGTTTGCGCTTTCGTCGCCCTCAAACCGAACTGCCGTTTTACCTTTGAGGACATGACCGCGTACTTGACCGGGCTGCAACTCACCAGGCAATATTTCCCCGAACGGCTTGAAGCTCTGGAACAAATGCCTCAGACAGCGAGTGGCAAGCTCCAGAAATTCAAGCTGCGGGAAATGGCGAAAACGTTTGGTGATACCCTGTAAGTTCGGAACCGATAAGCCATCAACGGGGAAACTGAGCTTCGCCTTAGAAAACCGAGTTTATCCCCATCATGAACCCGGTCGGGTCATAACCCGCCGTGGATACGTTGCCGACGAGATCGCCGCCGTTGGTCAAGGGGTAAGTGGCATTGGCGTTATTGAACTGCTTGCCCCAACTGCCATACAGCTTGGTGCCCTTGTACAACTCGTAGGTATAGGCCAGACCGAGCAGCTTGCCATCGCGATTCAGGGACGACTTGTCATCAATGCTCGCGTAGCTGAACAGAACATTATTTTTGCCGAAGGGGAAACCCGCGCTGACGCTCCAGCCCGAAGCCTTGGACAATGTTTTGGTGACATT
>JAISPO010000153.1 GCA_031274855.1 Zoogloeaceae bacterium
CAATCTTACTCCCCCGTAGCTTGCATACCAATCCGCTGCCCGATCGTTTTTGGCATCAATGACAAGAATCAACCCTCCGACTGTGGCAGCGGCCAAGATGGCACGTCGTGCAGCAGCGCCAAGGAGCTGCCCGCCAAGTCCTTGCCCCTGTACGCGGCTATCTGTCGCCAATCGCGCAAGTCGAAATCCCCCCACATCATGCCGTGGCAGCCCCTTGCGCAATCTATCCGGCATTCGCCCGTAATCGAGTTGTGCTGGCGTAAGGCTGTAGAAGCCAAGAATTTTTCCAGGCTGGGCGTCATCTATCGCGCAAAACGTCTTTGCGCTGCCACTTTCATGCGACTGACGGGCGTATTTGACCAAAAACTCATTGAGTTCCGCATCGCCGCAGTCAAACCCCCTGCGATCGTGCAATTTACTGATCGGTTCTTCGTGCCAAGCGGACAAGATCATTTGAGGATGGGCATAGCAGCCAGTACAGCCCTCAGCTTGGCATTGGGCGTTGGCGGATTTTCGATCAGATCGAGAATCTTCGCGCGATCCCGCTCCGACAACGTGATCCTCTCTGCTTCAGCGATCACGGCATCGGCCTCACGCAATGCGGCCTGTGTCACAAAATTTGTCATGTCGGCACGACGCAACGAGGCCGCGCGCACGATGCGCGACTTTGCCTCACGCGAAACGCGCAGGCTCATCCTGTTGCTGTCTTCAATGGCAATGCGGGGCATGGTGTTATCCTCAATACGTACACCTTCAAATTGTACGCTCCCCGATTCTACTTTGCCAAGCGGTACGCTTTGAAAGCGCACTATCATCAATCCAGGTAGGCCAGAGTCCGGTAACGACAAGTTTTCCACCCACTACGTCATGCTGCACGCAGTTGCAGCATCCATACTGTCCTTGGATTCTGCGACTTCGCTTCGCTACGCGCAGAATGACGAGAAAGGGGAAAATTTAACGAATAAAAGAGAAATGGAATAACCTGTGGTTGGTATCAATCTGTCTTGTGGCGGTTGGAAGGCAAGCTACCAAAGCCGCTGGATTCCCGTCAAGAACACACGGGAATGACAAGCTATGTTGAGGCTCGCGTAGCGAGCCTCAACACCAAAAACTGGAACCTGTACCCTGTACCCTGAAACCTGAATCCTACCCCTGTACCGGCGGGGCGACTTTCATGACTTCTTCGATGGTGGTGATACCAGCGGCAACTTTTTTGGCGCCGGAGATACGCAGCGGTTTCATGCCTTCGCGGGCGGCTTGTTCGCGCAGGCGGGCGAGATCGGTGGTGCTGGTGATCAGTTTTCTGAGTTCGGGCGACATCACCATGATTTCGTAGAGGCCGACACGGCCTTGATAGCCGGTCATGCGGCAGTCGAGGCAGCCAACGGAATGGTAGAAGGCGTGGGGCTTGCCCGCTTTCCACGGGTAGACCAGCGTGTTCCATGCCTGCTCGTCCTGCTCAGTCATGCCGGCTTCCTGTTTGCATTTCGGGCACAGGGTGCGCACGAGGCGCTGCGCCATGACGCCGAGCAGGGTCGATTGCATCAGGTAGGGCGGCACGCCGAGATCGAGCATCCGCGTTACTGCCGTCGGCGCGTCGTTGGTGTGCAGCGTCGAGAGTACCAGGTGGCCGGTCAGGGCGGCCTGAATGGCCATTTCCGCGGTTTCCAGATCGCGGATTTCGCCGACCATCATGATGTCGGGGTCCTGACGCATCAGCGCGCGAATGCCCGAAGCGAAGTCCATGCCGATATCAGCGACAACCTGCACCTGATTGAAAGTCGGCTCGATCATTTCAATCGGGTCTTCCAGCGTGCAGACGTTCACTTCCGGCGTCGCCAGTTGCTTGAGCGTCGAGTAGAGCGTGGTGGTCTTGCCGGAACCGGTCGGGCCGGTAACGAGAATAATGCCGTTCGGCTGAGTGGTCATGCGCTGCCAGCGCGCGTAGTCATCGTCGCCGAAACCCAAGTCGGTGAAGTTGCGCACCAGTACCTCAGGATCGAAAATGCGCATGACGATTTTCTCGCCGAAGGCAGTCGGCAGCGTGGATAGACGCAACTCGACTTCCCTGCCGGTGGTCGTGATCGTCTTGATGCGGCCATCTTGCGGGCGGCGCTTTTCAACCACATCCATGCGGCCGAGAATTTTGATCCGGCTGACCATGGCGTTGAGTACCGACCCCGGAATCTGATAGACCTGTTGCAGCACGCCGTCGATGCGGAAGCGGACGATGCCGATATCGCGCCGCGGCTCGATGTGAATGTCCGAAGCGCGTTGCTCAAAGGCGTACTGCCAGAGCCAGTCGACGATCAGCACCACATGCTGGTCGTTGGCGTCGAGATTGCCCTTGGTCTTGCCCAGTTCGACCAGTTGCTCGAAGTTGGAAATTCCGGCGCTCGCCACGTCGCCGCGCGCCAGCGCCTTCTTCACCGACTTGGCGAGATCGTAGAACTCGACCTGATAACGGGCGATGTCGGCCGGATTGGCGATGACCCGCCGGATGCTCTTTTTGAGGATGGGCTCCAGCTCGGCAATCCATGCCTTCTGGAAAGGCTCGGCGGTGGCCACCACCACCTCACTGGCAGTCACCCCGACCGGCAGGATGCGAAAACGCGCCGCATAGGCACTCGACATCACATCGGTAATGGCAGCGAAATTGACCTTGAGCGGGTCGATATGGAAATACTCCATGCCCGCCCAACTGGCCAGCCACTGCGTCAGATAATCAAGATCGAGCAGGCGATGCGGCTGTGTAAGTGTCTGCCACCGCTGCTCGGCGATGACCGTCAGCGGGTGCATGTCACCGCGGAAATAACGCCGCTCGCGCTTGAAAACTTCGCCGGCCTTTTTGTCGACCAGCCCTTCCGCCATCAGCGCATCCACCATCTCCGACAGCTTCAGGCGGCGCTCCTCCTCCGCCACGGAATCCACTTTTCTGTTCATCGCATTGGCTCCCAAGGTCCGCGGCGATTCTACTCCTCGCGTGCCGCTTCGCTGAGTGTCGTTTTATTCAACGTGAAGGAGCATTGCCGCGCGTCAGTGCAGCATCGCCAGCATCAGTTCGTTGATGCGCTTGACGAAGCTGGCCGGATCGTCGGGATGCCCGCCTTCGGCAAGCAGCGCCTGATCGAAC
>JAISPO010000172.1 GCA_031274855.1 Zoogloeaceae bacterium
TCTTGAAGGGGAGGGGGTTTGGGGAGTGGTTTCTGTTAAACCACCCGCACGAGCATCATTAACCCTGTTGCCGCGACCAGCGCGCCGCTGCCGCGCGCCCAGAGGGCGTGCCGCGCGCCGAGCAGGCGCACGGTAGAGAAGCCGATGGTTTGCAGCATCAGGCAACTGATGGCGAAGCCCGCGCAGTAGAGTTCAAAGGCGCTGCCGCTGGCTTCCGTGCCGTGCGCGAAGCCGTGACACAGGGCAAAACCGGCGATCAGCGCGTATCCGGGCACTGCCGGCATTTGGCGGCCCGCAATCATCATTAAACCCAGTACCAGTACCGAGGCGGCAATGCCTGCTTCGACCATCGGCAATCCCCATTGCAAGTGACCGGCAACGCTGCCTGCAAGCAGAACGCCCAGGAAAAGCAGGGGCGCGAGCCAGCGGGTATGTCCTCCCCGCAGCGCCGCGTACGCGCCAACAGCCAGCATGGCCAAGAGGTGATCCAGACCGCTTAGCGGGTGCATGAACCCGCTGACGATATCCGAATTGCCGACGTGACCCGGGTGAGCCTGCGCGCCAACAGTCAGGCAGCAGAGGGCCAGCCCCAACAGCATGTGGCGGCCTGCGAGCGGCGATTTTGCAAAAGAGAAACGGGATTCCATGTGCGCTTTCCTTTCAGGGGTGATCGTTCGGTCATCAGCATATTCTCGGCAACATCTCACCATGCAACCAGTCGAGCAGGCGTTCGCCGCCGAAATTTGTCGTCATCCTAACAAAGCCGTGGGTATCCGTACAGACTTCGCCGATCTGCGTCGCTTCGCGTCCCAGCGGATGCGATTGCATGGCCCGCACCAGACCGGCGGCGTCTTCGGCGGCGCAAACGGCTACCAGCTTGCCTTCGTTGGCGAGATAGAGCGGATCCAGCCCGAAAAACTCGCAGGCCGCGCGAACGGCGGGGCGCACCGGCAGGGCCGCTTCATCAATGCGCATTCCGGCGCTGGATTGCTGACAGAGTTCGTTGAGGGTATTGGCCAGGCCGCCGCGGGTCGGGTCGCGCAACAGGCGCAGCGACGGGCAGTGTTCGAGCATGTGCGCTACCAGACCGTTGAGCGCGGCGCAATCGGATTCGATTGGGCTGTCGAATCCCAGGGCTTCGCGCTGGGAAAGGATTGCCATGCCGTGATCGCCGAGATAGCCGGAGACGATCACGGCATCGCCGGGTTGGGCGCGCGCGCCGTCCAGCTCGACGCCATCGGGTACCACGCCCACGCCCGCGGTGGTGATGAACAGGCCATCAGCCTTGCCGCGTTCGACGACTTTGGTATCGCCCGCGACCAGATATACACCGGCAATGGCGGCGGCCCTGGCCATGGACTGCGCCACGCGCAGCAGATCGGCCAGCGGCAGCCCTTCTTCGAGAATGAAACCCGCGCTCAGGTACAGCGGCTTCGCGCCGCCCATCGCCAGATCGTTGACTGTGCCGTTGACGGCCAGTGTGCCGATATCGCCGCCCGGAAAAAACAGCGGCGTGACGACATGGCAATCGGTGGAGAACGCCAAGCGGCCATTGAGCGGCGGCATGATGGCTTGATCGTTGCCCTGACGCAGCCAGATATTTTCGCCACGGTCGAAATGGGGCGCGAACAATTCGGCGACCAGTTGCGCGGTGGCGCGGCCACCCGCGCCATGCGTCAGGTCGATACGGCCATTGCGCAAATCGAGCGGGCGGCCATCAATGCGTATGCGCTTCATGCGGGCGCTCCTGCCGTGGTTTTGGGGGCTTTGCGCAAGAAGCGCCCGTATTGATAATGCGCCGCGCAAGCCCCTTCGCTGGACACCATGCAGGCGCCCATGGGTGAGGCTGGTGTGCAGGCGGTGCCGAAGACTTTGCAGTCTTCGGGTTTTTTCAGGCCGCGCAAAATATCACCGCACATGCAGGCTTTGGCATCGGCGGCGGCGCTCTCGCGCATGTTGTAACGCCGTTCGGCATCCCAGGCGGCAAACTCCGGCCGGATCGCCAGCGCGCTGGCGGGCACCATGCCCAATCCGCGCCATTCGAACGGGTCGCGCAGTTGCAGGGTTTGGGCTACGCAAGCCTGAGCGCGCAGGTTGCCCTGCTCGGTAACGGCGCGTGTGAACTGGTTTTCGACCTCTGCGCGACCTTCGTTGATTTGCCGCACCAGCATGTGCACGGCCTGAAGCACATCAATCGGCTCGAAACCGGTGATGACGATGGGTCTGTGGTAACGCGCCGCGACAGGCCGGTAGGGCGCAGCGCCGATGACGGTACTTACATGCGAGGGGCCGATGAAACCATCGAGCATGTCCGCGCCGTCACTGAGCAGGTGGGTCATGGCCGGCGGGGTCAATACATGGTTGCAGTAGACACTGAAATTGCGCAGATTCTCGCCGCGCGCCGCCAGCAGCGCGACGGCTGTGGGCGGCGTGGTGGTCTCGAAGCCCAGACCGAAGAACACCACTTCGCGTTCCGGTTTGCGCCGAGCGAGTTCCAGCGCGTCGGCGCTGGAATACACCATGCGTATATCGGCGCCTGCCGCGCGCGCGCGGTACAGGCTGTTACCTTTGGTCGCGGGCACGCGCAGCACATCGCCATAGGTGCATAGCGTCACCGCATGTTCCTTGACCAAGGCAATGGCGCTGTCGATGCGGCCAATGGGCAGCACACACACCGGACAGCCGGGGCCGTGGATCAGCTCAATGTTGCCGGGCAGCAGCGCCGTCAGGCCATAACGCGCGATGGCATGGGTGTGACCGCCGCAAAATTCCATCAGGCGATAGCGCCGGTCAGGACGCGCTTCGGCCTGAATGCGTTGGGCCAGCGCCAGCGCCCACTCGCTGCGGCGGAATTCATCAACGTATTTCATGCGGCATCGCCTTCGGTCATTTCGGCAAGGAGGGCTAGATCGCGCAAAGTTTCATCCGCCGCTTCCCGGTCGAGTTTGCCGATTGCGAAGCCGACGTGCAGCAACACGAAGTCCCCCACGGCCACATCATCAAGCAGCGCGACTGAAATTTCGCGCGTGACGCCATCGACACTCACGCGGGCGCGATCCCCGTGCATCAACTCGATGACTTCAACCGGCATGGCAAGACACATGACTTTAAGAACCTCCTGAAGAAAATGGCGCACGCTGCGTCGCCACCCAAGCCTGACCCAGACTGAGGCCGCCATCGCCGGGCGGGAACTTCCGCGCTTGCAACAGGCGGCACGGGGTATCGGCCAGCGCCTCGGTCAAACCCTGAACCAACAACCGGTTGGCACAACAGCCACCGGCCAGCGCCACAGTGGTGAGGCCCGTGGCATTTATCGCGTGGATGATCCAGCCGGCCAGCGCGCGCGCCAACGCGGTATGCCACAGGCTGGCGATTGCCGCTGCATCGCGCAACCCGGCGAGCCGCTCGGCCAGCGGCAGCAAATCGAGGCATGAGTCTTTCACGCGCCAGAGTGTCTCATATGCCGGATCAACCGTGTGGGGCGCGGCAATCGCTTCGAGCTTCATGGCCGCTTCGCCCTCATAGCTTTGCTGCGGGCAGATCCCGGCCAATCCGGCAACCGCGTCGAACCAGCGTCCCAGACTGGTGGTTTGCGGACAATTCATGCCGCTTGCGATTTGCATATGTACACGCGCCGCAGTTTCTCCATCGACACCCGCGGGCAGGCGGTTCCGCTCGCCCAGCCGATGCAGCAGCGCCAAGCCCATGCGCCACGGCATACGCGCCGCCGCGTCGCCGCCGGGCAGAGGCAGGGGCGTGAGATGACCCAAGCGTTCGGCGCGGCCTTGAGCCACGCGCAGCAGTTCGCCGCCCCATGCGCCGCCATCCTCGCCCAGACCGAAGCCGTCCAGCGCCAGCCCAAGCGCCGGTTCCTCGTGTCCATGCTCGGCCAGCACGGCTGCCACATGGGCGTGATGATGCTGCACAGTCAGCAGCGGCAGTCCGCGCGTCTGTGCCAGCCGCGCGGCCAGACGGCTGGAATAAATGTCCGGCTGCAAGTCGCAAACGATGATTTGCGGCGTGATCCGCCAGTAGTCCAGCCAGCGGTCGACCGTCGCCTCCAGCGCATGGCAGGCGGCGGCGCTGGATAAATCGCCTATGTGCTGCGAAACCCAGGCATGATGCCCCTCGGTCACGGTGAAACAGTTGTTCAAATAGCCGCCCAGCGCCAGAATCGCCGGAGCGGAACGCGGCAGCCGCTGCGGCTGCGGCACTTGGCCGCGGGCGCGGCGCAACCACAGCGGATCAGCGTCGCCGCGTGACAAAACCACGCTGTCGTCACAACGCGCCGCGATGGCGCGATCATGGCTGAGCATACCGTCGGCGATGCCGGCTAGATCGCTTCTGGCTTGATCCGGGTCGATCAGCAGCGGCTGGCCTGAGCGGTTCGCGCTGGTGGCCACCAGGATCAGATCATGCGCTTCACGCAGCCAGTCCTGGCCCGGCGGTTGGCCCAGCGCGACATGAAACAGCAGATGGTGAATGGGCGTGCTCGGCAGCATCAGCCCCAGTTGGCGCAGGCCCGGGGCGACGCCCGTTAGCGCATCGGGCCGATCCTCACACATGGGCAGCAGCACGATGGGACGCGACGCGCTGTTGAGCAGGCGGGCGTCCTCAACGCTCAAGTACGCCCAGCGGGCCGCCGAAGCGGTATTGGGCACCATGGTGGCAAACGGTTTGGCGGGCCGGTGCTTGCGCTCGCGCAAGCGGGCCACCGTGGCTTTCTTGCGGGCATCGCAAACCAGATGAAAACCGCCCAGCCCCTGAATCGCCACAATGCCGCCATCCTCAACCAGTTGCCAGGCTGCCGTGATGGGGTCGCCCTCATCCTGCGCGGCGGCGTGCCAAGCCTCGAATTTCAGGCGCGGCCCGCATTGAGGACAGGCAATCGGTTCGGCATGGAAGCGCCGGTTGGCGGGGTCGGAGTATTCGCGCGCGCAGGCTTCGCACATGCCGAACATCGCCATGCTGGTATGGGCGCGGTCGTAGGGCGTACGCAGGGTCAGCGTGAAGCGGGGGCCGCAATCGGTGCAGCCGATGAAGGCGTGCCGCCAGCGGCGGTTATCGGGCGTGAATAATTCTTCCACGCAGGCATCGCAGACAGCGGTATCGACCGGAATGATCGCCGTCGCGCCGCTGCTATCAAGGCTGTCGACAATGCTGAAATCGTGCCAGTCCGCGCACGGCGGGGCATCGTTTGCGCTAATGCCGTCAATTCGGGCCAAGGGCGGTAAATCATGCCGCAGCGCCGCTTCCAGCGCCTGCAAGCGGTCGCGTTCGCCTTGAACGTCAACCAGCACGCCGCGCGCGGTGTTACAGACTTTGCCCGCCAGACGCAATTGGGTCGCCTTGCGCCAGACGAAGGGACGAAAGCCCACGCCCTGTACGCAACCGCTGATCCACAACTGCCGCCGCTCAATCATCAGCCGTGGTTACCTGCCGGGTGGCTGCGGCATCTCGCGCCGCGCCTGTTCGCAGCCGTCGCGCAACCAGTCGAACCAGGCCGTCAGCCCTTCACCATTACGCGCGGAAATCTGGAACACGCGAATGCCGGGGTTGACGCGGCGCGCGTAAGCCAGCGCCCGCGCCACGTCGAAATCCACGTAGGGCAAGAGGTCGATCTTATTGAGCAGCAGCACGTCAGCGGCAGCGAACATGTCTGGATATTTGACCGGTTTGTCTTCGCCTTCCGTCACCGATAGCACGGCTACCTTGTGCGCTTCGCCCAGATCGAAAGCCGCCGGACACACCAGATTGCCCACGTTTTCGATCAGCAGCAAGCCGCCGGAGGAAAGATTCAAATCCTGCGCCGCATGGCCCACCGCGTGGGCATCCAGATGGCAGCCCTTGCCGGTATTGATCTGTATCGCAGGGGCGCCTGCCGCATGGATACGCTGCGCGTCGTTGTCGGTTTGCTGGTCGCCCTCAATCACCGCCAGCGGAACTTCGCCGCGCAAGGCTTCGATGGTGCGCACCAGCACGCTGGTTTTGCCCGATCCCGGACTGGATACCAGATTCAGCGCAAAAACACCCAGCGCACGCCAATACGCGCGGTTGGCGGCGGCATAGCGATTATTTTCGCTCAGGATGTCCTGTTCCAGCGACAGGCGGCGGCCTTGCTGTCCCGCATGAGTATGTTCGTGGGAATGCCCATGTTCATGGGTATGTCCGTGCTCGTGAGAATGGGGTTGGGATGTTCCGCAGCCACATGTCGTGCACATAATCTTTCACCTCAGGTTCGATAAGGAATTCAATGGCAATTCAGGATGATCAATAGACCACCAGACCGGATACCCGCATCTGGCCGCCACTTACCACGGTCAATTCGTAGCTGCCACAGGCAGGGCAGGGGTCGCCGCGCTGCGCCAGTTCCACCGGAGTTGAACATTGCACGCACATGGCTTGTCCTGAAGGCTCGGTAATGGCCAGTTCGGCATCGCCGGCGACCGAACCGCGCAATGCGATGTTCAGGGCGAAACGAAGCGCCGGTACATCAACCGCGGCGAGTTGTCCGATTTCCAGTTCCACCGTATGGACGCGGCGAAAACCTTCTTTGGCGGCTTGGGCATCAATCAGGTCACGGATCGACTCGGCCAGCGTCATCTCATGCATGGACAAGCTTCCTCGCGCCTTTTGCGCTTATAGTTTTGAGCGATTCCCAACAATTTTCCATCGGGGCATTATCCCAGCAATTTTCAAAAATGATGTGCCATAAGTGTTAATATCTTGGCAGATTTTCGGGTACGTGTTCTACCGCACGGGATGTTTTTGTTGAGGCTGTCACCTTTTATAAGCGGTCGCTTTCAAAGGAGGAGTGTGCTTTGAGCCTTGTTAATTCTTCTGCCGGGGAGGTGTTGGATCCCATTCTGGAGCGATATGCCCGGAATCCACGCCACCTCATGCAAATTCTTCGAGAAACCCAGGAGCGTCTGGATTTCATCCCCGCGTGGGCGGTGGACTATCTCGCCAAAGCCCTCGCTTTGGCCCGCACGCAAGTCCAGGCTGTCATCGACTTCTATGCCTTCTTCCATGACAGTCCGCATGGAAAATACCGCATCCGCTTCTCTGACAATGTGACAGATCGCATGCAAGGCAACGCCGCTTTGCTTTCGCGCATGTTGTCGAGGTTCGGTCTGGCTCAGGGGCAGGTGTCCGGCGACGGGCTGGTGAGCATCGACACCACCTCCTGCACGGGCATGTGCGATCAGGGGCCTGCTCTTCTGATCAACAACTATCCCATTCCCCGGCTGTCTTCGCAGCGCATTGACAAAATATGCGAGCTGATTAAAGGCCGGATACCGCTGACGGAATGGCCGGCAGAGTTTTTCCGCGTCGAAGACAACATCCACCGCAGAGACGTGTTGCTCTCGACGCCGATGGTCAACGGCCAGGCGCTCAAACGCGCTGTTGAGCTTGGCCCTCAGGGCATGCTGGCCGAAATGAAAGCCTCCAATTTCCGCGGTCGCGGCGGCGCAGGCTTCACAACAGCCGTCAAATGGGAGGCATGCAAAAACGCGCCCGGTGAAACACGCTATATCGTCTGCAATGCCGACGAGGGCGAGCCGGGAACTTTCAAAGACCGCGTGTTGCTGGCCTCCTTCTCCGAGCGTGTTTTTGAGGGCATGACCATTGCGGGTTATGTCATCGGCGCTTCCAAGGGGCTTGTCTATCTGCGCGCCGAATACCGCTATATGCTGGAGAAACTTCAGGCCACACTTGAAGCCAGACGCAAAGCCAATCTCCTGGGCAAAGATATTCTGGGCCAGAAGGGTTTTGACTTTGACATTGAAATTCACATGGGAGCAGGGGCCTATGTCTGCGGGGAGGAGACGGCGCTCATCGAGTCGCTCGAAGGCAAACCCGGCAGACCTCGAATCCGCCCGCCGTTCCCCGTCACTCACGGCTATCTGGGCCGCCCCACTGTCGTCAACAACGTTGAAACGCTGGCCAAGGCAACGCTGATTGCCCAAAACGGAGGCGCTTGGTATCAGGGCCTAGGCACGAAACTCTCTACGGGGACCAAGCTCCTGTCCATCTCCGGTGATTGTGATCGCCCGGGTATCTACGAATATCCCTTTGGCGTGCGCATTGCCAAAATTCTCGAGGACTGCGGCGCGCGCAACGCCATGGCGGTGCAGGTCGGCGGCGCTTCGGGAACTTGTCTCGCGCAACATGAGTTCGGTCGGAAAATCGCCTTCGAAGACGTTTCCACCTCGGGCGCGCTCATGGTGTTTGGCGACAACCGTGACATGTTTGAAATATCCAGAAACTTCATGCATTTCTTCCAGCATGAAAGCTGCGGGTTCTGTACGCCGTGCCGCGTGGGTACCACGTTGATGTGCAACACGCTCGACAAAATCGCTAGCGGCAAAGGCACCGCTTACGAAATGAACGAGTTGTCCCGTCTGCACCAGCTTTTGAGTACCGCCAGTCATTGCGGTCTTGGACAAAGCGCCAGCCGTTCCGTTTATGACACCTTGCAAAAGTTCCGGCCTTCTTATGACAGACGGCTTAAACAAAAGGACTTTGAGCCTGCCTTCGATTTGGATGCTGCCTTGGCTCCCGCGCGTGAAATCGCGGAGCGGGATGACACCGACGCCCATCTTGGAGCAGACCTATGAACACGGAAAACACTTTTATCATTGACGGTACGCCCATCCCCTTCGAGCCGAATCAGACAGTGCTCCAGGCGGCGCTTGAAGCGGGCGTTTTCATTCCGCACCTTTGCTTCTATCCGGGCCTCAAGCCCAATGGCAATTGCAAGCTGTGCACCGTCGTCATCAATGGGCGGCACACCTCCGCTTGCACCACGCCGGCGCGCGCGGGCATTGAAGTCGAAAACAACACACCGGCGCTCAACGACAAGCGCAGACTCCTGCTGCAAATGCTGTTTGTCGAAGGCAACCACTTTTGCCCGGGTTGCGAGAAGAGCGGCAACTGCCAGCTTCAGGCGCTGGCCTATGACCTGGAAATGATGACGCCTCACTTCGGTCATTTCTTCCAAAACCGGAAAGTGGACGCTTCTCACCCGGATGCCTTCCTGGACATGAACCGCTGCATTGCTTGCGGTTTGTGTGTCCAGGCCAGTTGCGAGGTCGACAAGAAAAACATCTTTGCCATTTCCGGCAGGGGCATGGCTTCGCGTGTTGTGATCAACACCCCTTCAGGCAAGCTGGGCGACAGCGACTTTGCCTTGAGCGACAAAGCCGCCGGTGTTTGCCCCGTCGGAGCCATTTTGCCCAAGCGCCGCGGTTATGCCGTTCCCATCGGCCAGCGGCTCTATGACAATTCACCCATCAGCTCCCAAACCGAGTTTCTGACAACGAGGAAGGCCTGACATGCTAAGTCCACAAGAAACTCCCAAGAGAAAACTGCGCGTGGCGACTACCTCTTTGTCGGGTTGCTTCGGTTGTCACATGTCGCTTATGGATTTGGACGAAAACCTGCTCGCTTTGGTCGATCTGGTGGAGTTTGACCGCTCCCCCGTCACTGACATCAAACATTGCGGCCCTTGCGACATCGGCATTATTGAAGGCGGTGTCTGCAATTCCGAAAACGTCCACGTTCTGCGCGAATTTCGCAGTAATTGCCGCACGCTGATTGCGCTGGGCGCCTGTGCTGTCAATGGCGGGCTTCCCACTTTGCGCAACGGGCTTGATGTCCGGGAAGTCTTGCGTGAGGTCTATTTTGAAATGCCGGGCGTCGTCAGCAGCACCATTCCGAATGATGTCGAATTGCCTTTGCTGCTCGATAAAGTTCGTCCCATCAACGAAGTCGTGCGTGTGGACTATTTCATCCCGGGTTGTCCGCCTTCAAGGGATGCGATTTTCAAGTTTTTGACGGACCTTATCGCTGGCCGTACCCCGCGCCTGGACTACCCACAAATGCGGTTTGATTAGCTCGAACGATTTTGGAGAAAACATGCTTGAACTTGAAAACGCCAAAACTACTCAGGGCCTGCGCCGTATCGCCATTGATCCTGTCTCTCGTGTCGAAGGCCACGGAAAAGTAACCCTGTTGCTGGATGAGCAGAACAAAATCCATCAGGTACGCCTGCACATCGTCGAGTTTCGAGGCTTCGAAGTATTCATCAAGGGCCGCCCCTATTGGGAAGTCCCCGTTACGGTGCAACGCCTGTGCGGCATTTGTCCTGTCAGCCACCAACTGGCTGCCTGCAAGGCCATGGACGTCATTATCGGCGCCAAACAACTGACGCCGACGGCAGAAAAACTCCGCCGCCTCATGCACTATGGGCAAACTGTTCAGTCCCACGCCGTGCATTTCTATCATCTGGCTTCGCCGGATTTATTGCTGGGTTTTGACAGCGAGGTTGCTCAACGCAATATTGTCGGCGTCGCCATGAAATATCCCGACATCGCCAAACAGGGCATCCTCCTGCGCAAATATGGTCAGGAAGTCATCCAGCATGTGGCCGGCAAACGCATTCATGGCACAGGCGCGATTCCCGGAGGCGTCAACAAAGCCTTGACTGCGGCGGAACGCGACGAGATGAAGAAAAATCTCCCGCAACTCATCGAGTGGGCGCAGGGCGCCATTGATCTGGTGCAGCGTCTCCATGAAGAGAACCCCGCCTTCTACAACAGCTTCGGCCAGTTTGAGTCCAATATGATGGGCATGGTTCGAGGGGATGGCGCTCTGGATCTCTATCACGGCGATTTATGCGTCAAAGATGGCAAGGGCAAACCCATTTTCGACCGCCTCAACTATGAAACCTATACGCAGGTACTCCGGGAAGAGGTGAAGCCCTGGAGTTACATGAAGTTCCCCTATATCGCGGAATTGGGCCCCGAAAAAGGCTGGTATAAAGTCGGCCCGCTTGCCCGCGTGCAGACCTGCGACTTCATCCCTTCGCCGCTGGCGGAAGCTGCGCGGCAAAGAATGCTCGCCATCGGCAACGGCCTGCCTGTGCATTCCACGCTGACCTACCATTGGGCGAGAATTATTGAACTCCTTCATGGTCTGGAAGTCATTCAAAGCCTGCTCGATGACCCGGATTTGCTCGGCAAGGATTTGACGGTCAAAGGCGAGCGTCAGGAAGAAGGCGTGGGCGTCATTGAAGCGCCTCGTGGCGTACTCATCCACCACTATAAAGTCAACGAGGATGACCAGGTCACCATGTGCAATTTGATTGTGTCGACAACACACAACAATCAGGCCATGAATACCGCTGTCCGCTCTGTCGCCATGCAGTATCTGGATCGCCGCGTTATTTCCGAAGGGCTGCTCAACCACATCGAGTGCGCCATCCGCGCTTATGACCCCTGTTTGTCTTGCGCTACTCACGCCCTTGGAAAAATGCCCCTGCAAGTGGAACTCCTCGACGCTGAAGGCAAGCTGCTAAGCCGCCTTCGCCGCGATTCCCTCGGCGAGCTCCATACCTCGGACATGCATGGCTGAAGTACTTCTGACGGCTTGGGGCAATACCAGCCGGAGCGACGACGCATTAGGCCCATCCCTCCTGCAGCGCCTGGAGGCATGGGCCTCGTCGTTGGGGATAGCCGAGCGGTTTGAGTGGGTTGAAGACTTTCAATTACAAATAGACCATGCCCTCAACCTTGAGGGCAAAACCCTGGCCCTCTATATCGACGCAGGCCAGGATACCGCCGCGCCTTTCTCCTTCTTTCCCCTTGTCCCCCTCAAACAGCCGTGGCATACCACTCATGCCATGCCCCCTGAGTCCGTGCTGGCGGTCTTTGAGCAATTTTCTCAAAAACCCGCATGCCCTTCCTTCATGCTGTGTTTGAAGGGCGAAGACTTCGAAATTCGGGAAGGGCTTTCTGCCGCGGCCCAAAACCATCTCGAATTGGGCCTGGCTTTTGCGCAAACACTGCTGAAAAACCCAACGCCAGAATCCTGGCTTGCCCTCGCGCACCCGCCGCCTCCTTAAATTTTTCTAAAATAAGTATTTCGCCCAATCAGAGATAAGCGATCAAAAGACCATGGACGCGAAAGACGATAAGCCTTTATTAAATCTGCCGGAGGCGCGGCGGCGTCATTGGTTGCGTTGGGTGCTTGGCGTTGCGGCGCTGGCGTTGCTGGTTTGGTGGTTGTTGCCTTCGACCGCGCCGGTCAAGACGGCGTCGCCGCCTGTGCCGGTGCGCACGGCGCAGGTGGTTCAGCAGACGATGCCGGTTACGCGCACGGGCGTGGGTAATGTGACGCCGGTGATGTCGGTGACGGTGCGCGCGCGGGTGGACGGGCAGCTCGACAGCGTGGAGTTTCGCGAGGGGCAGGATGTGAAAGCCGGTCAGGTGCTGGCACGCATTGATCCGCGAACCTATCAGGCGCAACTCGATCAGGGGCTGGCGCAAAAGGCCCGGAATGAGGCTACGCTTGCCAATGCGCGTGTCGATCTGGCGCGTTACGAGGAGTTGATCAAGCAGGATGCCACCACGCGGCAAACGCTGGATACTCAGCGGGCGCTGGTGAAGCAGTTGGAGGCGGCAGTTCAGAGCGATGAGGCGCAGATTGAATTTGCGCGTGTGAATCTCGGTTACACCACGATCCATGCGCCGATTACGGGCCGCGCCGGGGCGCGGCTGGTCGATGCGGGCAACATCGTGCGGGCGGCGGATGCGAACGGGTTGGTGGTGATTAATCAGATTGATCCGGTCGCGGTGCAGTTCACGCTGCCGGAAAGCGCGTTCCAGATCATTAACACGGCTTTGCGCGCCAATGCCGCGCCGCTGACGGTGCAGGCGATTGAGCGCAGCACGCGCGAGGTGCTGGCCAGCGGCCAACTGGTGCTGTTGAACAACCAGATTGATGTCAGCACCGGCACCATTACGCTCAAGGCGCATTTCCAGAATCCGCAACACAAGTTGTGGCCGGGCCAGTCGGTCGATGCCCGCGTGGTGCTGAGTCAGCGCGAGCAGGCGTTGACCGTGCCTGCGGGAGTGGTGCAGCGTGGGCCGAGCGGGTTGTTTGCCTATGTGATTGATGCCGAGGGCAGGGCGCGTATGCAGCCGATTCGGGTGGATGACAGCGACGGTTACAGCAATATCACAGTGGTGACGCAGGGGCTGTCGGCCGGTGAGCGGGTGGTGGTCGATGGTCAGTACCGGCTGACGCTGGGGGCACAGGTTGTCGAGATGCAGGGCGGCGGTACTGCGCCGTGAATATTTCGGACGGGTTCATCAGGCGGCCGATCGGCACGACGCTGCTGGCGGCGGCGGTGTTTCTGATCGGGCTGGTGGCCTGGCCGTTGCTGCCGGTGGCCCCGTTGCCGCAGGTGGATTTCCCGACCATTCAGGTCTCCATCGGTCTGCCCGGCGGCAGTCCCGAGACGATGGCGTCCACTGTGGCGCAGCCGCTGGAGCGGCAGTTCTCGCTGATTGCGGGTCTGGCGCAGATGACGTCGACCAGTTCGCTCGGGCAGACGCAAATCACGCTGCAATTCGATTTGAACCGCGACATCGACGGCGCGGCGCTCGATGTGCAATCGGCCATCAACGCGGCCACTGGCCAGTTGCCCAAAAATCTGCCGAGTCCGCCGAGCTTTCGCAAAATCAATCCGGCGGATGTGCCGATTCTGATTCTCGATGTGCAGTCGGAGGCGCTGCCGCTGATCGAAGCCAGCGACTATGCCGATAACGTGCTGGCGCAGCAGATTTCGCGCATCAGCGGCGTGGGCATGGTCAACATTTTCGGCAGACAGAAACCGGCGGTGCGCATTCAGGTCGATCCGGCGAAGATCAAATCGCTGGGCCTGTCGCTGGAGGAAATTCGCGGCGTGATCGCCAATACCACGATCAGCGCGCCCACTGGCACCATCGACGGCGAGCGTCAGGCGTTCAATGTCTACACCAACGACCAGTTGCTGAAAGCCGCGCCGTGGAACGGCATGGTGCTGGCCTGGCGCAATGGCGCGCCGATTCGCGTGCGCGATGTCGGCATTGCCGTCGACGGCCCTGAAAACGCCAAGGTCGCGGCTTGGGTCGGCAACGGCGCGGCAGCGCCGTCCGATTCGACCATCATCGACGGACGCGCAGTCATGCTGGCGATTTTCAAAATGCCGGGCGCGAACGTGATCGAGACGGTCGACCGCGTCAAGGCGGCGCTGCCTGCGCTGAAGGCGGCGATTCCGCCCAGCATCGTGGTATCGGAGGCGATGGATCGCACACAGACGATCCGCGCTTCGGTCAGGGAGGTGGAATTTACGTTAATCCTGTCGATCTGTCTGGTGGTGACAGTGATTTTCGTTTTTTTGCGCAACGTTACGGTGACGATCATTCCGAGCGTGACAGTGCCGCTGGCGATTCTCGGCACGGCGGCGGTGATGTATGCGGTGGGTTACAGCCTCGATAACCTGTCGTTAATGGCGCTGACCATCTCGGTCGGCTTTGTGATCGACGATGCCATCGTGATGGTGGAGAACATTTATCGCCATGTCGAACGCGGCATGAAGCCGATGCAGGCGGCGCTGCAAGGCGCCGGCGAAATCGGTTTTACGATCATTTCGATTTCGGCATCGCTGGTGGCGGTGTTCATTCCGGTGCTGCTGATGAGCGGCATCGTCGGGCGCTTGTTCCGCGAGTTTGCGGTGACGGTGACGCTGACCATCGCCATTTCAGTGGTGCTGACGCTGACGCTGACGCCGATGTTGTGCGCCAAATATCTCAAGGGGCATGACAACGGGCCGCCCAAGCACGGCAAGCTGTTCATGCTGTTCGAGCGCGGCTTCGACGCGATGCTCAACGCCTACCGGCGCGGCCTGACAGTGGTGCTGCGCCATTCCTTCATTACGCTGATGAGTTTTCTGGCGACGGTGGCGGCGACGGTAATTCTGTTCATCGTGATCCCCAAGGGATTTTTCCCGCAGCAGGACACGGGCTTCGTTTACGGTTCTGGCGTTTCCGCGCAGGACTCTTCCTTTGAGGCCATGAGCAAGCGCATGTTGGCGCTGTCCGATATCGTGCGCAAAGACCCGGATGTCGCCGTGTTCAGTTTCAACGTCGGCAACTCGACTTTCAACACGGGCAATTTCCACATCGCCCTGAAACCGATTGATCAGGGCCGCAAATCCAGCGCCGATCAGGTGATCGCGCGTTTGCGCCCGCAACTGGCGCAGGTGGGCGGCATCACCCTGTTCATGCAGGCGATGCAGGACATTAACGTCGGCGGGCGGCTGGCGCGCACGCAATATCAATACACGCTGGTCGATGCCGATCTGGACGAACTCAACATCTGGGCGCCCAAACTGGTGCAGGGCCTGCGCGGCATTCCGCTACTCGCCGACGTTACCTCCGACCAGCAGAACGCCGCGCCGACCGCCAACTTGACGATAGACCGCGAACGCGCCGCCAGCTACGGCATTACGCCGGCGCTGGTCGATGCCACCCTTTACGATGCGATTGGCCAGCGTCAAGTGGCGCAATACTTCACGCAACTCAACAGTTACAACGTGATTCTCGAAGTAACGCCCGAACTGCAAAGGGATCCGGCGCTGTTCGACCGCCTGTACATCACCTCGCCGATCACGGGGCAGCAAATTCCGCTATCCACTTTCGTCAAGGTCGATACTTCGCGCACCGGCTACCTGGCCGTCAACCATCAGGGCCAGTTTCCGAGTGTGACGATTTCTTTCAACCTTGCGTCCGGCGCTTCGCTTGGGCAGGCCGTGGATGCGATCAAGCAGGCGCAAACGGAAATGGGTATGCCGGCTACGCTTTCCGGCACGTTCCAGGGCACCGCGAAAGCCTTTGGCGATTCGCTGCGTACCCAGCCCTATCTGATTCTGGCGGCGCTGGTGTCGGTCTATATCGTGCTGGGGCTGCTTTACGAAAGTTACATCCACCCGCTGACCATTCTTTCGACGCTGCCTTCGGCGGGCGTCGGCGCGTTGCTGATTTTGATGGCGGGCGGCTACGATTTGTCGGTCATCGCGCTGATTGGCATCATCCTGTTGATTGGCATTGTCAAGAAAAACGGCATCATGATGGTGGATTTCGCGCTGACTGCCGAGCGGGAACACGGCCTGTCCTCGCGCGACGCGATTTTCGAGGCTTGCCTGCTGCGCTTCCGGCCCATCATGATGACCACCATGTGCGCGTTGCTGGCGGGCCTGCCGCTGATGCTCGGCCACGGCACGGGTTCCGAGTTGCGCCGTCCGCTCGGCTACGCAATGGTCGGCGGCCTGATCCTGTCGCAGATGCTCACGCTATTCACCACGCCGGTGATCTACCTCTATTTAGATCGCGCGCATCACTGGTATGCGCGCCGGCAAGCTAGAATAACCCCTTCAAGTGAAAGACCTTCTTGAAGCAGTGAGTTTCCATTATCTTTTTTTAAAAATAATTCATACAGCCCGAAGGAGTTTGTGATGGTCAAACAGTATGTGTTTTCTTTTGAGGAAGGCGACGGCAAGAACAAGATGCTTCTGGGGGGCAAAGGGGCGAACCTTTGCGAAATGACCCAGATCGGGCTGGCGGTTCCCCCGGGTTTTACGGTCAGCACGGAAGCGTGTCTGGCTTATCTGGAAAAGGGCGGCCTGCCTGACGGGCTGTGGGACACCATCAAGCAGTACATGGCAAGCCTCGAAAAGAAAACGGGCAAGGGCTTTGGTTCCAGCGAAAACCCGTTGCTGGTCTCGGTGCGTTCGGGTTCGGCAATGTCGATGCCGGGCATGATGGATACGATTCTCAACCTCGGCCTCAACAGCGAATCCCTCAAGGGTCTCATCAAGCAGACCGGCAATGAGCGTTTTGCTTGGGATGCCTACCGGCGCTTCATCCAGTTGTTCGGCAAGATTGCCCTGGGCATTGCCGACGAACTTTTCGATGCCAAAATGACCGAGGTGAAGGCGAAATACAGCGCCAAGCAGGACGTCGATCTGAAGGCCGAGCACCTCAAGGAAATCTCGGATGTTTTCCTGGCGATTGTTCATAGCCAGTCCGGCAAGCCTTTCCCCCAAGACCCCTATGAGCAGCTGGAAATTGCGGTCAAGGCCGTTTTCCGCTCCTGGAACGGCAAACGCGCGATTGATTACCGCAGGCAGTTCAAGATTACACCGGCGATGGCGAACGGCACGGCCGTCAACATCTGCACGATGGTGTTCGGCAACATGGGTAACGATTCGGCCACCGGCGTCGGTTTTACCCGCAACCCGGGTACCGGCGAGAACGTGATTTATGGTGAATATCTGGTCAACGCTCAGGGCGAGGATGTGGTCGCGGGTATCCGCACGCCCAAGCCGATTGCCGAAATAGCGACCGAGATGCCGAAAATTTACGCAGAGTTGCTCGAACTGCATAGCCGGCTCGAATCTCACTATAAGGAAGTTCAGGATTTCGAATTCACCATCGAAAAAGGCAGGCTCTATTGCCTGCAAACCCGCAACGGCAAGATGAACGCCCGCGCCATGGTGCGGACTTCCATCGAAATGGCTAACGCCGGTCTGATTACCCAGGAAAAGGCGCTGCTGCGCGTGGAACCTGCGGTGCTCGAACAACTGCTGGTGCCGCAACTGGCGCCGAGTTTCAAGGGCAAGCCACTGGCGCAGGGCCTGTCGGCCTCGCCGGGCGCGGCTTCCGGCAAGATTGTTTTTGATGCGGATACCGCTGAAGCTCGCGGCAAGACAGGCGAGAAAATCATTCTGGTGCGCGAGGAAACCAAGCCCGAAGATATCCACGGCTTTTTCCAGGCGCAGGGCATTCTGACCAGTCGCGGCGGCAAGACTTCCCACGCCGCCGTGGTCGCGCGCGGCATGGGCAAGCCCTGCGTTTCGGGGTGCGATGCCATCCATATTGATGACATGGCGCGCAAGGCGTACATCGGCGATACCGTGCTGCACGAAGGCGATGTCATCACCATAGACGGCAGCACCGGCTATGTTTACGCTGGCGAAGTGCCGACCGTCGAGCCGGAATTCTCGGAAGATCTCAATACGCTGCTCGCCTGGGCCGACAAGACGGCGCGCATTGAAGTCCGCGCCAATGCGGATACACCGAACGATTCGGCGAAAGCCCGCAATTTCGGCGCCAAGGGTGTCGGTTTGTGCCGGACGGAGCGCATGTTCAATAGCACCGACCGGCTGCCCATCGTCCAGGAGATGATTCTGGCCGATAGTCTGGAAGAACGGCAGGCGGCGCTTGACCGCTTGCTGCCGATCCAGCGCGATGATTTCGTGGGCATCTTCAAGGCGATGGAGGGCTTGCCGGTCACGGTGCGTCTGCTCGATCCGCCCATGCACGAGTTTTTACCGACAGCGGCGCAACTGGAATTCGAAATCACTCACCTGCGCCACCTCAAGGAGTCGATCAAGGGCGTCGAGGAACTGCCGGATACGCTCAAGCTGTTCAATCTCGACCTGTATCAGAAGTATTCCGATGGCCTTGGGCGGCTCAACGAGGCGCTCACGGTTTTCAAGGGCGGGCATCTTGAGGACGACCTGATCGCCAAGAAGGAAAAGACGCTGCGCAAGGTGCGCGCGCTGACCGAAGTGAATCCGATGCTGGGCCATCGCGGCGTGCGTTTGGGCATTACCTATCCCGAAATCTACTCGATGCAGATACAGGCGGTGCTGGAAGCGGCCGCGCTGTGCATCAAGGCAGGGGTCAAGGTACAGCCCGAAATCATGGTGCCGCAGGTGGTGACGGCGGAGGAGTTGGAGCGGATCAAGGGTCATGTCGACAGAATCCACGAGACCGTCAAGCGCACACATGGCGTCGATGTTCAGTGCAAGTTCGGTTCCATGCTCGAAGTCGTCCGCGCCTGTATGCGCGCCGGACGCATGGCGCAGATGGCTGAATTTTTCTCCTTCGGCACCAACGACCTGACTCAGGCAACTTTCTCGTTCTCGCGCGAAGACGCGGAAAACAAGTTCCTGCCGGCCTATGCCGAGGCAGGCATTCTGCAAGACAATCCGTTTGAGGTGCTGGATCAGAAGGGGGTCGGCGAAGTGATGAAAATTGCGGTCAAACTGGGCCGCGAAACCCGTCCCGACCTCAAGATCGGCATTTGCGGGGAGCATGGCGGGCATCCCGCTTCGATCGAGTTCTGCCACCGCATCGGGCTGACTTACGTTTCCTGCTCTGGCCCGCGTGTGCCGATTGCCCGTCTCGCTGCGGCTCAAGCGCAGTTGCGGCATCCGTCGTAATTGAACCCGCGCGACGAAGCGTTCATGCGGATTGCCCTCGGCCTCGCTTGCGAGGCCGGGGCGCTTGAAGAAGTCCCCGTCGGGGCCATTGTGGTCATCGACGGGGAAATCGCCGGACGCGGCTTCAATCAACCCATCCTGAGCCGCGACCCGACTGCCCATGCCGAAATCATGGCCCTGCGCGACGCGGCGCGGCGCTTGGGCAATTACCGTTTGCCTGACAGCACGCTGTATGTCACCCTCGAACCCTGCGTGATGTGCTCCGGCGCCATCATGCACGCCCGCGTGAGCCGGATCGTGTACGGCGCCAGCGATCCCAAAACTGGTGCCGCCGGCAGCGTGATCGACCTGTACCGCGAAGAGCGCCTCAATCACCACGCCACTATCGAAGGCGGGGTTCTTGCCGACGAATGCGGTGCGCTGCTATCCTCCTTTTTTGCCGGAAAACGCAGCAAAACCCAAATTGCATAGATGAGAATCTGGATTAACATTCCCGCGCAATCTCTTGAATTATATGGAGATAATCAAGAGTTACTGCGAGTGTATCCGGTCTCAACCGCCGCCAGAGGCGCGGGCGAAACCAGCGGCAG
>JAISPO010000191.1 GCA_031274855.1 Zoogloeaceae bacterium
CCAGCGCATGCAGATCGGCTAGCGTCAGCCCGCACCAAGGGGCGCGCAAAATCGCCAGCCAATTCACGCGATCAGCGCGATGATGCAGCGCCCGCGTCAGCGCCAGCAGATCCTGCACCGGCTGCCGCGCGGCCAACGCTTCAATCTCGACCGCCGAGAAACGCAGATCAGGCCGCTGGCGGCGGATGCGGGCCACCAGCGCGTCGAGATGCGCGCGTGCGCGAACGAGCACGGCAATTTGCTTTGCGTGGCCTCCGGCGCGTTCGGTGTCGATAATTTCCAGTAAGCGTTCCGCTTCGAGCGCGGCCTCGTCCTCTCCTTCACTTGCCACCAGCCCATGCGCGACCACGCCTGCGGAGGGCAGATCGGGACGGGTGGCGGCAAACTTGCGATAGGCGACCGCGCCGGCAGCCGCGTCATCTTGCCGTGGGAAAACACCGGCGAAACTCGCGTTCACCCATTCGACCAGCGGCGCGCAGGCGCGGTTGTTGCGGAACAGGCGCAGGCGCTCAAGCGGCACCCCGCCGATGCCGCTGCGGGACGCGGCCAGAAACAGGCCGACATCGGCTTTGCGGAAACGGTAAATCGACTGCATCGGGTCGCCGACCAGAAACAGGCTGCGTCCGTCATCCGGCTGCCAGTCTGCCGTGAGGCGGCGCAGCAGTTCAACTTGATCCGGGCTGGTGTCCTGAAATTCATCGACCAGCAGGTGACGGATGCGGTAGTCGAGCGCCAGCGCGAGATCGGTCGGCGCTTCCGGCTCGCCCAGCGACTGCAGGGCGCGGCCGGCAAGCTCAATGAAATCGACTTCGCCCGCGCCATGAAAAACGCCCCACAACTCGGCTGCCGCCAGTTTGAGCAGCGTTGCCAGCGCCGTTACCGTCGCCCATTCTTCCTCGGTGTAACTGGGATCGGGCAGGCGGCGCAGCGTCGCCAGCGCCTCTATCGTGGCCGCGCTCAAACTTTCAATGAAGGCCAGCAATACGCCCTTGGGGGTATCGGCAATCTTCGGCGGAAAGCCATCGCGCTTGTCGAGCTTCTTTCTCGGCGCGTCCTCTTTCGTCAACAGCAGCGTCGCCACCGCCTGCCACATCGGCAGTTCTTCCGGCATGGCGTACAGGGGACGCTGCCAGTCGCGCAACGGCGCCAGCGGGTGATCGTCCGGCAGATTGCCTGCGGCGAAGCGGGCAAGCGGCATCAACATTTCCTGCGCGCGGGCGGGCATTGCCGCGGCGACGCGCCGCAGATCACGCTCGACCAGTTCGCGCAGGCCGGATTCGGCATACCGCGCCGCGTCGCTTTGCAGCGCGTGACGCAGCCACTGATCGCGCCGCGCCAGCATGGCCACCAGCAGATGCGTCAGCCGCGCCGCGTCGTTGTCCAGATGCGCGAGCGCCCGCGCCACGGCCTCGGCATGTTCGCCCTCCTCCTCCAGCCAGGCCAAGGCTCGACGCGCCGCTTCCTCGTAGTGGCGGCGGGCATCATCGACAATGCGCGGCTGGCTGCCGAAGCGCGACAGCACCGGCATCTGCCGCGCCAGACCGGCGCACAGCGCGTCGATGGTCGTCACCCGCAAGCGGCCCGTGTGTTCGAGCAAGGCCCAGCCGCGCCGTTCCGACTCGGCCAGCGCCGCCCGCGCCAAATCGTAAGTGACGCGCTTGTGCGGCTCGCCCGGCGCGTCGCCACGCGCCGCCTGCGACAAGGCCGAGACAATGCGATGACGCATTTCCGCCGCCGCCTTGTTGGTGAAAGTGATGGCGATGATTTCTTCCGGCTCGGCCACATGCGCGAGCAGCATCAACACCCGCTGCGTCAATAGTTCGGTCTTGCCCGCGCCGGCGGGGGCTTCGACAATGAAAGAGCGCAACTCCAACGCGCGTTGGCGGCTGGCCGCGTCAAGCGCCAGCAATTCGGCATCGGTCAGCGCGGCGTTCGTCATTGTCCGTCCCTCTGCGCTTTGGCTTCCGGCAGGCGCAACAGCGGCAGCACCCCGCAATACTCAAGGTCTTTCTCCTGCTTGAAGCGCACGGCGGCGACGCCGTTCCTGATCTCGGCGGCAATCGCAGTCAAGGCCTCATGCCAACGCGCCGTGGCCGCGGGCCAATCAACCGCCTTGACGCCACCGGCCAGATTTTCCTCTTCGGCCCAACCAACGAAGCCGCACTCGTCGACGCGCACGCGAGCGAACATCACACCCACCGGCGGCGGCGCGGTTTGCGTGGCATAAACCGGCAACTGCGGCTCGGCCAGACGCTCGCCCTCCCAGCCCTTGACGTCGGGCTTGCCGGTCTTGTAGTCGATCACCAGCGTGCGGCCATCAGCCAGTTGGTCAACGCGATCCACGCGCAGGTCGATTTCGATACCGGCGATATCGGTCTGTTCCGTTTTCTCGCAAGCGACGACAGAGAAGGGCACGGGCCGCGCCAATTCCAGCGGTAGCCATTGCGACAGCAGTTGCGCGAGACGGCCCTGCTCCATCGCCGCGAATCTGACCGGCAGCTTCTCCTCGCGCTCCGCATCAAAGGCGGCAAACGCTGTGGCGACTGCGGTATGAACCGCGGCGTCGCGCTGCGCTTCACTCAAGGCCGAAAGTTCGTCCTGCGTGCGTCCGGCGAAAAACGTTTCCATCACGCGATGCAGCAGCGTACCGCGTTCCAGCGCGTCCATGCCTTCCACCGGCTTGTCGAGCGGCTTCGCGCCGAG
>JAISPO010000016.1 GCA_031274855.1 Zoogloeaceae bacterium
CCATCTTCCAGCGCAATCATTTTGCGCGTCACTTGCAACAGCGCGGCGGTATCGGAGGCGACATAGTTGCCGTCCGCGCCCAGCCCAAGCAGCAAGGGCGCGCCATTGCGGGCGGCGACGATGCGCTCCTCGCCTTCCTTGATGACGGCAATGGCATAAGCGCCGGTCAGGCGGTTGGCGGCGAGGCGCAGGGCCTCGAACAGGTCAGGCGTGTTCTTCAGCGTTTCCTGCACCAGATGCGCGACAACTTCGGTATCGGTATCGGAAGTAAACGCGTAACCCTTGGCGCTCAATTCCTGTTTGATTTCGGCAAAGTTTTCGATAATGCCGTTATGCACAATCGCCAGACTGCCGGAAACATGCGGATGGGCATTGCGCTCACTGGGCACGCCATGCGTGGCCCATCGCGTATGGCCAATGCCGATGCTGGCGGAAAGTCCGGCAGCCGCTTTAGTCAGTTCCGCGACGCGGCCCACGCTACGCAGGCGGTTGAGCTTCGGGTTGAGCACCGCCAGACCGGCGGAATCGTAGCCGCGATATTCGAGACGGGTCAGCCCTTCGATGATGACGGGAACGATATTGTTACCGGCGATGGCCGCGACGATGCCGCACATGCGTTTAGTCCTTCTTCTGTTTGACAGGCCGCTTCCAGCCCGGAATGACGGTCTGCCGCGCCCGCGAAAGCGTCAACTTGCCTGCGGGCGCATCCTTGGTCAAGGTGGTGCCCGCGCCCAAAGTCGCGCCCTTGCCGACGGTGACCGGCGCAACCAGTTGGGTGTCGGAGCCGATGAAAGCGTCGTCTTCAATGACGGTGCGGAATTTGTTGGCGCCATCGTAGTTGCAGGTGATGGTGCCGGCGCCGACATTGACGCGGCTGCCGATGGTGGCGTCGCCGATATAGCTCAGATGGTTGGCCTTGGAGTGATCGGCAATCGTGCTGTTTTTGACTTCGACGAAATTGCCGACGTGCACATCGCGTCCAAGTTCAGCGCCCGGACGCAGGCGCGCGAACGGGCCGATGATGGATTGCGGTCCGACGGTCGCATCGTGAATCACGCAGTTGGACAGGATGCGCGCGCCATCGCCGATGACGACTTTGCCTTCGAACACGCAGCTCACGTCGATGAAAACATCGCGGCCGCAAATCAGTTCGCCGCGTACGTCAATGCGGTTCGGGTCGGCCAGCGTGACGCCCTGCTCCATCAACGCCTCGGCGATGTTGCGCTGATGAATGCGTTCCAGCGCCGCCAACTGCGTCTTGCTGTTCACGCCTTCGACTTCCCATGCGTGCGCGGGCTGCGCCGCCTCGACCGCCATGCCTTCCTTAACGGCCAGACTGACGATGTCGGTCAGATAGTATTCGCGCTGCGCATTGCTGTTGCCCAAGTTCGGCAGCCAGCGCAGCAGCGCCGTGGTTGGCGCAACCAGAATGCCGGTGTTCACTTCAGTGATGGCGCGTTCGGCAGCATCGGCATCTTTTTCTTCGACAATGCGCGTGACCTTGCCGTTGGCGCGGACGATGCGACCGTAGCCGCGCGGGTCGGGCAGTTTGACGGTCAGCAGCGCCAGCGTGTTGCCATCGCTGACCTGCAACAAGCGCGTCAGCGTTTCGGCGCGAATCAGCGGCACATCACCATAGAGCACCAGCGTTGGCGCAGCGGGGTCGAGTTGCGGCAGCGCCTGTAATACGGCGTGGCCGGTACCCAACTGCGGCTCCTGTTTGACCCAACTCAGGTCGCTGGCCGGCAGCGCCTCGCGCACCTGTTCGCCGCCGTGACCATAGACGACGCAAATCCGGCCCGCGCCCAACTGCCGCGCAGTATCGAGCACATGGGCCAGCATCGGCTTGCCCGCAATCGGGTGCAGCACCTTGGGCAGATCGGAGCGCATGCGCTTGCCTTGTCCGGCGGCGAGGATAACGACATTCATGGCGCGACTCTTATATCAATCGGATGGCTGATTTTAACCGGACACCCTCAGCGCAGTGCCGGTTTCTCACACGGACTCAATATCCGTGCCCCACCTGTTCCCACAGGATATTGGCATCCGCATGAGGAATTCCATTGAGCCGAGCGTGCTCGCGGATCGCGTAGCGGTCGGTCATGCCGGCAATGTAGTCGGCGATTGTCCGGGCTTTATCGCTGGCGGCCATTTTCTGCTGCTGCTCGGGCAGGCGCGCTGGCTCGGCCATGAAGCCGGTAAACAAATCCCGGATGATCTTGGCGGCTTTTTCCGTCATGACGATGACGCGCGGATGCCGATACAGGTTCTGAAACAGGTAACGCTTGAGTTCGGTGTTGGCCGTTTTCATCGCGGACGAGAAACCGATCAACATCGGCGCATGATGAACGTCCTCCAGCGTCGCCACGCCAGCAGCCAGAATCTGCCGCTCCGATTCGGCCAGCAGGTCGGCGACTTGAGCACCGATCATGCGCCGCACAGTTTCATGAATCAGCCGCCGTTCGCCCAAACCCGGAAACTCGCTGCTGACCTTGTGTGCATGGCGCGCGAACAAATCTACCGGCATCAGGCCGTCGATGGTCAGCAAGCCGGAACGCAGGCCATCATCGACATCGTGGTTGTTGTAGGCAATCTCGTCGGCGAGGTTGCAAACCTGCGCTTCGAGCGACGGACGCAGATTTTCCGTGAAGCGCCGGACGAGATCGCCGAGTTCGGGTTCCGCTCCTCTGGGGCGATGCTTGAGGATGCCTTCGCGCGTCTCGTACATCAAATTGAGGCCATCAAAAGCGCCATAGCGTTCTTCGAGACGATCGACAATGCGCAGGCTTTGCAGATTGTGTTCAAAGCCGCCAAAGTCGCGCATGCACTCGTCGAGCGCCTCCTGACCGGCATGGCCGAAAGGCGTGTGCCCCAGATCGTGAGCGAGAGCAATGGCTTCGACCAGTTCGTCGTTGAGCCGCAAGGCCCGCGCAATCGAGCGGGCGATCTGGGCGACTTCAATCGAGTGGGTCAGGCGCGTGCGGAACAGGTCGCCTTCGTGATTGACGAAAACCTGCGTCTTGTACTCCAAGCGCCGGAATGCGGTCGAATGAATAATGCGATCGCGGTCACGGGCAAATTCGCTGCGGTTGATCGGGCGGGACTCCGGCAGCCGGCGGCCCCGCGAGCCGGACTCACTGACCGCGTAAGGCGCCAGCTCAAACACAGCAGGTCTCGATGGCCGCGCGGATATCAGCCGCCACTGTTTCGGAACAGGTCACTGCTTCGCCGATGCGTTTGAGCAGAACCAGACGCAGGCGTCCGGCCATGACTTTTTTGTCATGCCCCATGAGTTCCATATAACGGTCAGCGCCCAAGGCCGGGCCGCGAACCGGCAACCTGGCGCGTTGTAACAAGCCGCGTACGCGAGCCACATCAGCCGCATCAATCCAGCCGAGCCGACGCGACAATTCCGCCGCCATGACAGTACCGGCGGCGATTGCCTCGCCATGCAGCCACTCGCCATAGCCGAGCCCCGTTTCGATGGCGTGCCCGAAAGTGTGACCGAGATTGAGCAGGGCGCGGCCATTGTCTTTAGCCGTTTCCCGCTCGTCGGCAGCCACCACCTCGGCCTTGTTGGCGCAGGATCGCTCGATCGCATAGGCGAGGCAGTCCGCATCGCGGGCCAGCAGGCGATCCATGTTGTCCTCCAGCCATTCGAGGAAGGACAGATCCCGAATCAGGCCGTATTTGATGACCTCGGCCATGCCGGACGACAACTGCCGATCGGGCAGAGTCGACAGCGTATCGGTATCGGCCAGCACCCGCGCAGGCTGCCAGAAAGCGCCAATCATGTTTTTGCCGCGCGGATGATTGATGCCGGTCTTGCCGCCGACCGAGGAATCGACTTGCGCGAGTAAAGTCGTAGGCGCTTGAATGAAGCGAACCCCGCGCTGATAGCTGGCGGCGGCAAAGCCCGCAAGATCGCCGATCACGCCGCCGCCAAGCGCCAGCACGGTAGTCGCGCGGTCGCAACGATCCGCCAGCAGCGCATCAAAAATCGTGTTGAGCGATTGCCAGTTTTTATGGTTTTCGCCATCGGGCAAAACGATTTCGGTAACCCGTATGCCCGCAGCCCGCAGCGGATTGGCAATACGATCCAGATAGAGAGGAGCAACCGTCGTATTGCTGACAATGGCAAGCCGGTCACTCGCCATTTGCTCAATGATCGCAGCCGGCCGCCCGAGCAGGTTCGGGCCGATCAGGATTTCGTAGCTTCGTTCCGCCAGAGCAACATTCAGGGTTCGCATAGGGATTTCAGCTCTTTCTCCAGCCGGAGGGCCAATTGTCCGACCGCACCGTTCTTGCTATCAATAATCAGGTCGGCAACTTCACGATAGATCGGATCGCGCTGCTCGTAAAGCTGCCGCAATCGAGCCAAAGGGGTTTCCACTTGCAGCAGCGGCCGATTCCGGTCATGACGGGTCCGCTCGTAAAG
>JAISPO010000025.1 GCA_031274855.1 Zoogloeaceae bacterium
AAGGTCATCTCCCGCCTCAATATCGCGGAAAAGCGCGTTCCGCAGGATGGCCGGATGAAGCTGGCGGTCTCCAAAACCAAGGCCATCGACTTTCGCGTCAGCACCCTGCCGACCCTGCACGGTGAAAAAATCGTGCTGCGTATTCTGGATTCGAGTTCGGCCATGCTGGGCATTGACGCCCTTGGTTACGAGCCGGATCAGCGCGACGAACTGCTCAAGGCGATCCAGCGTCCCTACGGCATGGTGCTGGTCACCGGCCCGACCGGCAGCGGCAAGACCGTATCCCTGTACACCTGCCTCAACATCCTGAATCAGCCAGGCACCAATATTTCGACGGCCGAGGATCCGGCGGAAATCAATTTGCCCGGCGTCAACCAGGTCAACGTTGATGACAAAGTCGGCCTGACTTTCGCCGGCGCGCTCAGGTCTTTTCTGCGGCAGGACCCGGACATCATCATGGTCGGCGAAGTCCGCGATCTGGAAACGGCGGAAATCGCCGTCAAGGCCGCGCAAACCGGTCACCTTGTGTTGTCGACCCTGCACACCAACGACGCGCCGCAGACACTGACGCGCCTGATGAACATGGGGGTGCCAACGTTCAACATCGCCTCCAGCATTATCCTGATCACGGCCCAGCGCCTGGCGCGCAAGCTGTGCACTTGCAAGGTCCCGATCAATGTTCCGGCCGAAACTTTGCTCAACGCCGGCTTCACCGAGGAGGATCTGGACGGCAGTTGGCAGCTCTACGGCCCCGGCCAATGCGACCGCTGCAAAAAATCGGGCTACAAGGGACGGGTCGGCATTTATCAAGTCATGCCGGTCTCCGAGGAAATGCAACGGATCATCATGGCCAGCGGCACTTCGCTGGAAATTGCCGCCCAGGCGGCAGCGGAAGGCGTGCGTGATCTGCGCCGATCCGGGCTTATGAAAGTCATGCAAGGCGTCACCTCGCTTGATGAAGTATTGGCTACCACCAACGAATAATCCATCAACCCAGACACCGGAATCGAAAACATTATGGCCACGTCAAGAAAACCGGAAAGGAAAAGCCTTGATGTCAAGGAATTTACCTTCGCATGGGAAGGCAAAGACAGGAAAGGCAAAATCGTCCACGGAGAAATGCGCGCAGCAAGCGAAACGGCAGTCGCCGTTATTCTGCGCCGTCAAGGCATTCTGCCGGTCACGGTAAAAAAACAGAAACTGCGCGGCGGCCGCGGCAGGGTCAAAGAAAAGGATATTGCCCTCTTCACGCGCCAGATGGCGACGATGATGAGATCGGGCGTCCCCCTGCTCCAGGCTTTCGACATTGTCGCCAAGGGTTCCTCCAGTCTTGCGGTCACCCGGCTGTTAATGGATATCAAGACCGAGGTCGAGGCCGGCTCATCGCTCAACCAGGCATTTCGCAGGTATCCGCTCCATTTCGACGCGCTCTATTGCAATCTGGTTGAAGCCGGCGAGCAGGCCGGTATTCTGGATTCGCTGCTTGAACGGCTGGCAACTTACAAGGAAAAGATTCTTTCCATTAAGTCCAAGATCAAATCCGCGATGATCTATCCGGTCGCGGTATTGGTAGTCGCTTTCGCGGTCACGGCCCTCATCATGATTTTCGTCGTGCCGGCATTCAAGGGAGTTTTCAGCAGCTTCGGCGCCGATTTGCCTGGGCCTACGCTCATTGTCATCGCCATCTCCGACTTCTTTGTTGAATGGTGGTTGGCCATTTTCGGTGGACTCTTCGGTGGCATATATGCGTTTTTCTACATCTGGAAACGCTCGGTGCCCATGCAGATTGTCCTTGACCGGTTCTTCTTGGGCTTACCCATTTTTGGTCCGGTGATCCGCAAGGCCACGCTGGCACGCTGGACGCGTACGCTATCGACAATGTTTGCCGCCGGCGTGCCGCTGGTGGAAGCTCTGAACGCAGTTGGTCCTGCTTCCGGCAACCATGTATACATCACGGCCACGCGCGGTATCCAGAGTGAAGTCAATGCCGGTACCAGTCTGACTGTCGCCATGCAGAACTCAAATGAGTTTCCCAACATGACTGTTCAGATGGTTTCGATCGGCGAGGAAACCGGCCGGCTCGACTCCATGCTGGGCAAGGTGGCCGATTTCTACGAAGAAGAAGTGGATGATGCCGTCGCGGGGCTGTCGAAGCTGATGGAACCCATCATCATGGTGGTACTCGGGGTGATCATCGGAGGCATGGTCATTGCGATGTATTTGCCGATCTTCAAACTTGGCTCCGTCATAGGCTTCTAAGCCGGCATGGATCTGTTGCAGCAGCCGAACGGCGCCTTGATCGCCATTGTGGTCGTATTCGGTTTGATGATCGGCAGTTTTCTGAATGTCGTCATTCACCGGCTGCCGCGCATGATGGAAAGGGAATGGGCCGTCCAGTGCGCCGAACTGCGGGGCGAAGCGCCCGCTCAGACTGAGCCGTTTTCCCTCGTTCGCCCGCGTTCCCGTTGTCCGCGTTGCGGCCACGCGATCACGGCGCTGGAAAACATTCCCATTGTCAGCTTCCTGTTCCTGCGCGGTCGCTGCAAGGGCTGTGGCGTGCGAATCAGTTGGCGCTATCCGATTGTCGAGGCGCTGACCGGCCTGTTGTTCGGCCTGGTGGCTTGGCAGTTCGATCCCGGCCTGGCAAGCTGGGCAGCGATGGGTTTTGTCGCCGCTATGATTGCCCTGACTTTCATCGACATCGACACCCAGTTGCTACCCGATGACATCACCCTGCCCCTGCTCTGGGCCGGTTTGCTGCTCAATCTCTTCACAAGCTATGCCGACCTGACCAGCGCCGTAATCGGCGCCGCCACCGGTTACTTGGCCCTCTGGTCGGTCTACTGGCTGTTCAAGCTGCTGACCGGCAAGGAAGGCATGGGCTACGGCGATTTTAAGCTGCTGGCCGCCATCGGCGCCTGGCTGGGCTGGCAGGCGCTGCCGCTGACCATCCTGCTGTCGGCGCTGCTCGGAACCGTCGCCGGTATCGGGCTGATCGTGCTGGCCAAACATGGCCGCCATGTGCCCATCCCCTTCGGGCCTTATCTGGCAGTGGCCGGCATCATTGCCCTGCTCTGGGGAAAACCGCTGACGCAGGCTTATCTGGGCAGTTTCTAGCCGCCCGGCGGCTGGGCTATAATTTATCGTTTCCACGGAGAGATCCATGCCCATCTACGCCTATCGCTGCAACAGTTGCGGCCATGAGCAGGACGTCATGCAAAAGATGTCCGATGCTCCGCTGACGACCTGTTCGCAGTGCAAGACCGAGAACTTCAGCAAGCAGTTGACCGCTGCCGGCTTCCAGTTGAAAGGCAGCGGCTGGTATCAAACCGACTTCAAAAACGGGGCCAAGCCCAAGAGCGATAATCCGCCGCCCTGTCAGGGGGGATCGGGTGCCTGCGCTTGCAACCCCGCCGCTTAACCGTCTATCCGTCTTCGCGTGAAAAAACACTTCATCACCGGTCTGCTGATCTGGATTCCGCTGGCCATCACCGCCTGGGTGCTGGTCTCCATCATCGGCACCATGGATCGCTCGCTGCTCCTGTTGCCGGAAACGCTGCATCCGGCGAACTGGCTGGGCTTCAACATCCCCGGCTTGGGCACCTTGCTGACCTTGCTGGCCATTCTGCTCACCGGCGTGATCGCCACCAACATCATCGGTCAGCGCATGGTGCGCTATTGGGAAAGTATTCTGGCGCGCATTCCGGTCGTCAAGTCGATCTATTACAGCGTCAAGCAGATCAGCGATACCGTCTTTTCCGGCACCGGCGACGCTTTCCGCAAAGTGCTGCTGGTGCGCTTCCCGCATCCGCAAGCCTGGTCGATAGCCTTCCAGACTGGCGCGCCTGCCAACGCTGTCGTGCACGCGGGTGGTGACGAACTGGTCAGCGTATTCATCCCGACCGCGCCCAGTCCGCTCAACGGCTTCGTTTTCTTCGTGAAGAAACAGGACACGATCGAACTCGACATGAGCGTCGATGAGGCGCTGAAGTACATCGTCTCGATGGGCGTCGTGGCGCCCTCGCCCGCGCAGACAGGCGGAGCCTTGCCCGAACACGACAAATCCTGATTTTCCAACCCGCCGCGCATCCCGCGGCTGACTTCTTCGGACTCACCATGCGTACCCACTACTGCGGCCAACTCAACGCCAGCCTGACTGATCAAATCGTTACTCTTTGCGGCTGGGCGCATCGCCGCCGCGATCATGGCGGCGTCATTTTCATCGACCTGCGCGACCGCGCGGGCCTGGCCCAAATCGTCTGCGACCCGGATCGTCCACAGATGTTTGCTGTCGCCGAATCAGTGCGCAATGAATTCGTCCTCAAAGTCACCGGCAAAGTGCGCCGGCGTCCGGCCGGCACCGAGAATACCAATCTCGGTTCCGGTGAAATCGAAATCCTCTGTCATGAGCTGGAAGTGCTCAATCCTGCCGTCACGCCCCCCTTCCCGCTCGACGACGAAAACCTCTCCGAGCATGTGCGTCTGGTCAATCGCGTCATCGACCTGCGCCGGCCGCAGATGCAGAAGAACATGCTGCTGCGTTACCAAGTTGCGACGGCCTTCCGCCGCTTTCTCGACAGCCAGGGCTTCATCGACATCGAAACCCCCATGCTGACCAAAAGCACGCCGGAAGGCGCGCGCGACTATCTGGTGCCTTCGCGCGTTCACGCGGGCCAGTTCTTCGCCCTGCCGCAATCGCCGCAGCTTTTCAAGCAGTTGCTGATGGTCGCCGGTTTCGACCGTTACTACCAGATCACCAAGTGCTTCCGCGACGAAGATTTGCGCGCCGACCGCCAGCCTGAGTTCACTCAAGTCGATATCGAAACCTCCTTCCTCGACGAAACGCAAATCACTGCGCTAATGGAAGAAATGATCCGCGTCGTATTCAAGGAAACGCTCTCGGTCGACCTGCCCAGCCCCTTCCCGCGCATGGCCTACGCGGAAGCCATGCGCCGCTTCGGTTCCGACAAGCCGGATTTGCGCGTCACGCTTGAACTCACTGAAATGACCGACGCCGTGCGGGATGTCGCCTTTCAGGTGTTTAGCGGCCCGGCCACCAGCGGCGGGCGCGTTGCCGCCCTGCGCGTTCCGGGCGGCGCATCGCTGTCGCGTGGCGAGATCGACGGCTACACCGAGTTCGTCAAAATTTACGGCGCCAAGGGCTTGGCCTACATCAAGGTCAACGACGCCGCGAAACCCAACAGCGAAGGTCTGCAATCGCCCATCGTCAAGAACCTGCACGAGCGGGCGCTCAAGACCATTATCGAACGCACCGGCGCGCAATCCGGCGACTTGATTTTCTTCGGCGCCGACAAAACCAAAATCGTCAACGACGCCCTCGGCGCATTACGCATCAAAATCGGTCACGAGAAGGGTTACGTTAACGGCAAGGCCTGGGAGCCGCTCTGGGTGGTCGATTTCCCCATGTTCGAGTACGACGAAGAGGAAAAACGCTGGTCGGCCTGCCATCACCCCTTCACCTCGCCGAAGGACGGTCACGACGAACTGATGCAGACCAATCCCGCGGCATGTCTGGCCAAGGCTTACGACCTCGCCCTCAACGGCTGGGAAATTGGCGGCGGCTCAGTGCGTATTCACAAAGCCGACGTGCAGGCGCGCGTGTTCGAGGCGCTCGGCATCGGCGAAGCGGAACAGCGTCAAAAGTTCGGCTTCCTGCTCGACGCCCTCAAGTACGGCGCGCCGCCGCATGGCGGCCTCGCCTTCGGCCTCGACCGCATCGTCACCATGATGACCGGCGCCGAATCCATCCGCGACGTCATCGCCTTCCCGAAAAC
>JAISPO010000030.1 GCA_031274855.1 Zoogloeaceae bacterium
TTCGGCGAGGGCGACGACCCCAGTGGAGATAAGGAATGCTTCCATGAAAACTCCGTGGCAACGCTATGCAAGGAATTCGTTCAGCATTGCCTGACGCCAAAGTTAAGCGGCGGCGAAGCTGTCCGCCTTGAAGGCAATGTTGGGCACAACGGTTACTCACTGAATACTCAAACCCCGAGTTCGTCCCCGGCATCAGGGGTAACATCGGGCGTTGTTTGCAACCATCTATCAAAGGCCGTATCCTGACTGCGCGCCGCACGTTCGCGGAAATAGCTTTCAGTCTTGAGGGCCGATACTTTTTCTGCGATGGCAGTGACAAAGAACTGGTTCATGGAAACCTTTTCTTCTTCTGCCACAAAGCGGGCATATTCAAACAAGGATTCAGGAACGCGCAGTGCGTAATTAGTCATGTCATGCCCCTTTCATCGGAGTGTGTAAATGTTGTCGATAAAACTCGCCGGGCGTCATGACCGGCAGACGAAAACGCAGGGCAGCCTTGTCGAAATCGGCGATGTTCAAACTGACCAATGCTTGGGCGCGACCATTGAGCGCAGTTTCCAGCACCATTTCATCAGCCGCATCGCGCGTTTGTGGACGCCACAGATAATGCAGATGCACAGGTTCCGCATACCGGCACAGAGCATCAAGAAAAGCCTCTGCCATCGCTGGTGTTCGACCGCTTGCCAGCAACTGTTCGGGGCGCTTGAGAACAGCCTCGTACTCCAGCAGCAGCGGAACCGATACCAGCGCAGGCTAGATGCCATAATCTTCGCTTCGGCAGATAGTTCCTTTGGAAGTGTGTAGAACAAAAGACTTGGTTTCCACATTGGCTACCCATAGTTGATGAATATTCTCCGACCATTCAATACCTTGACTATGTTTGACTATAGCCAAGACATCGTTTCTTAGCACTCCGTCAATTTTGCATTCGCCGAAATTAACCACGAACCCATCGGGCAAAGGCGGTTGCTTCATTTCGGTGAGTACATTGCTACCAGAAACCAGTCGCCAGATAAAAGAAGTCTGAGCAGCCGGGTCGCTCCAAACTTCAATGGATAGTTCTGGGCGGTTCAAGTTGGGCAGCCACGCTACAAAGGGCTTCTCCTGTGCTGTGACACTAGAGGAGAGGGCTGTCATCAGCAGCAGGAAAATTAATCTATTCATGTGACTTAACACCTTACCTAGCTTGTGCACGCGTGATTCTCCTGACGATGGTTGTGAATAGCCTAACTTATATTTAGACGAACTGTTTTGAAGGAGGCAGTGTTGTCTAACTCGTAGTCGTTGTCAATTCCGCCTCGAAACGGCGACTGCCGAAATCTGAAACGCAGCGGATGGAAAGTCAAAGCCACTGGGTTCCCGCCAAAAACACGCGGGAACGACGGGGGTGGCCTGAATCCTGAACGGTTGCCTTTTCTTTTTCTGGGTAGTCGAGTAGACTGCACAGTCTATGTGCGCGACTTTGACCGATTTTCAGCCTCAAGGCTGCCACCGCCGTTTGGTTGAGGCGGCGGCGCAGGAGTTTGGCCGCGACGGGTTTCGCGGCGCGAGCGTGGACCGGATCGCGGCGGCGGCCGGTGTCGCGAAGCAGACGCTCTACAACCATTTTCCGAGTAAAGAGGCGTTGTTCGAGGAAACGATCCGCTGCCATGTGCGCGATATCGTGGTTGAACTCGGCGATGCGCAGGGCGGCATCCGCGAACGCCTGCTGGCTTTCGGCGATACTTTCCGGCAGCGGTTGCTCAGTCAGGGCGGGCTTGAGTGGTACCGCATGATGGTCGGCGAACTGTCGCGTATGCCTGAACTGGGCGGCATGGTTTGGCATCAGGGGATTTTGGCGACACAGCGCCATCTGGCCGATTTTCTGGCGGCGGCGATGACGAGGGGCGAATTGCGCCACGATGATCCGGCGTTCGCTGCCGAAATGCTTTGCAGCATGTTGATTAATTCCGATCGCACTCGCGGCCTGCTCGCGGACGATCCCGTTTCGCCTGCCGATCCGCAGCGGGTTAGCAGTATCATTAATTGCTTTTTGCGGGCTTACCGGCCCGATTGAGAAAGAACACAACATGAACATCAAATCTCCAGCAGCGATGGTTTTGAGTGTGATGATTCTGGCAGCCTGCGGTCAGGGCCAGCAGCAGGGCGCGGGGCCGATGGCCGGTGGCCCTGGCGCGATGCCGCCGCCGGAAGTGGAAGTCGTCACCATCGCCGCCGGTAATGCCACGCTGACTCAGGAGTTGCCGGGCCGCTTGCAGGCCGTCCGCACAGCGCAGATACGCGCCCGCGTCGAAGGCATAGTCGAGAAGCGCCTGTTCACGGAAGGCGCCGACGTGCAGGCGAACACGCCGCTATTCCAACTCGATCCCCGCACCTATCGGGCTGCCGCCGCCGCTGCGGAAGCCGATTTGCAAGTGGCCGCGCAAACAGTGGAACGCTATCGTCCGTTGGTGGAAATGAAGGCGATCAGCCGTCAGGATTTCGATCTGGCCGAAGCCAAGCAGAAGCAGGCCGAAGCCGCGCTGGCCCGCGCCCGTCTTGATCTGGAAAACACCACCGTGCCCGCGCCGATCAGCGGCTACATCGGCCGCGCTTTGGTGACTGAAGGCGCGTTGGTCGGCAAGGGCGAGGCCACGCTGCTGGCGACGATAGAGCAGCTTGATCCCATCTATGCCAACTTCACCCAGTCGAACGCCGACCTGCTGCGCTTGCAGCGGGCTGTCAAGGCCGGTCAGATGAAGAAGGCGGGCGCCGCGAAAGTGGAATTGATTATGGAAGATGGGGCGGTTTATGGAATTCCGGGACGTTTGAATTTCTCTGACCTTGCCGTTGATCCCAACACCGGCACGATACAAATGCGCGCCGAGTTTCCGAATCCGAAGCGCGAGTTGCTGCCGGGCGCTTTTGTGCGCATCCGCTTCCCCGAAGCGGAAATCGACGGCGCCATCAAAGTGCCGCAACGCGCCGTGATGATGAGTCCGCTTGGGCAGGCGGTGATGACGATAGACGCGGAAGGCAAAGTGGTCGCGCAGCCGATCAAGCTCGGCGGCATGGCCGGGACCGACTGGATCGTCGAGGCAGGCTTGAAGTCCGGCGACAAGGTGATCGTCAACGGTCTGCAAAAAGTCAGGCCCGGAATGCCGGTCAAGCCTGTCGAACTTGGCGGCGGGAAGTAAGCCATGTTGCCGCGCTTCTTTATCGACCGGCCCATTTTCGCGTGGGTCATTGCCATCATCATCATGCTGGCTGGCGCGCTGGCGCTGAAGAACCTGCCCGTCTCCCAGTACCCGAACGTCGCGCCGCCGTCGATCGCGTTCAACATCGCTTACCCGGGCGCTTCGGCGCAGGTGGTCGAAGATACCGTCACCGCCCTGATCGAGCAGGAGATGAACGGCATCGAAAATCTCCTCTACATGGACGCGACTTCGGAACTGGGCAGCGGCACCCTGACGCTCACCTTCAAGCCAGGCACCGATATCGACATCGCCTCGGTCGAAGCGCAGAACCGTTACAAGCGCGTCGAAGCGCGATTGCCGGATGACGTGCGCCGTCTGGGCGTGCCTGTCACCAAACCGGCGCGTAACTACCTGCTGTTCGTTTCGATTTATTCCCCCGACAAGAGCCAGTCGAACGTCGCGCTCGGCAGTTATGCCGCCGCCAACGTGCTGGATCCGGTCCGGCGCGTGCCGGGCGTCGGCGAAGCCCTGATGTTCGGCACGGAATACTCAATGCGCATCTGGTTGCAGCCGGAAAAGCTGCACGCCTACAACCTCGCGCCGACCGATGTCATCAACGCCGTCCGCGCGCAAAACGTGCAGTTGGCAACGGGCGAGCTGGGCCAGGTTCCGGCGGCGGCGGGCCAGCAGCTCAATGCCGTCATCGTCACGCCCAGCCGCCTGCAAACGCCGGAGGAATTCGGCAATGTCATCGTGCGCGCCCGTCCTGACGGCTCGACTGTGCGCGTCAGGGATATCGCCCGCGTCGAGCTTGGCGCTCAGGACTACAACATTTTCGCCCGCATCGACGGCCAGCCGAACGCGGCCATTGCGGTACGGGTCGCGCCCGGCGGCAACGCGCTGGATGTCGCCAAGGCGGTCAAGGCGAAAATGGCCGAGCTGGAAAAATATTTTCCGGCCGGTATCGCCTGGGAAATTCCCTATGACACCAGCCGCTTCGTCGATACTTCCATTTCGGAAGTGGTAATGACGATGGGCGAGGCGCTGATACTGGTCATTCTGGTGATGTATCTGTTCCTCGAAAACCTGCGCGTCACGCTGGTACCGGCCATTGTGGTGCCGGTGGCGCTGATGGGGGCGCTGGCCGGTCTGTACGCCTTCGGTTTTTCGATCAATGTGCTGACCCTGTTTGCGATGGTGCTGGCCATCGGCATGGTGGTCGACGATGCCATTGTCGTGGTGGAAAACGTCGAACGCATTATGACCACTGAAGGCTTGCCGCCGCGCGAGGCGACCATCAAGGCGATGGGCCAGATTTATGCGGCGGTGATCGGCATCACCATGGTGCTCTGCGCGGTGTTCATCCCGATGGCCTTCTTCGGCGGCTCGGTGGGCGTGATCTATCGCCAGTTTTCGGTCACGCTGGTGCTGACCATATTGTTCTCCGTGCTCATGGCGCTGACGCTGACGCCGGCCATGTGCGCCAGCCTGCTCAAGCACGAACCCGGCAAGGAGATGATGCCGACCACGGGCTTCTTCGGCTGGTTCAACCGCGTTTTCGGCGCAAGCGTGAACAACTACCAGCATGGCGTCGTCCGCATGATTTCCAAACCGCGCCGCTGGCTGGCCGCCTATGGCGCGATTCTGATTGCGATGGTCTGGCTGCTCATCCGCCTGCCCGGCAGCTTTTTGCCGGAGGAAGATCAGGGCTACTTCATCACCATGATCCAGTTGCCCGCCGGCGCGACTCAGGAGCGCACGGTCGAAATCGTCAATCAAGTCGAACAGTTCTATTTGAATCAGCCGGAAGTCGCGCATACCATCGGCATTGTCGGCTTCTCCTTCTTTGGCCGCGGTCAAAACTCGGCGCTGGCATTTACCCGCCTCAAGGATTGGAAAGAGCGCGACGCAGGGGTCAATGATTTGATCGGCAAAGCGAACATGACGCTGATGCGCATCAAGCAAGCCTTCATCATGGCCGTGAATCCACCGGCGATTTCGGAACTGGGCGCCGTCGGCGGCTTCGACTTCCGCTTGCAGGATCGCGGCGGACTGGGGCGCGAAAAGCTGATGGAAGCGCGCAACATGGCGCTTGGCATGGCCGCGCAAAATCCGGTTCTGACCAGTGTGCGTCCTGAAGGGCAGGAACCAAGCCCGCAGCTTTTAATCACCATCGACCGCGACAAAGCGCAGGCCCTGTCCATCAATATCGGCACGCTGAACGACACGCTGCAATCCGTGCTCGGTGTCGCCTACATCAATGACTTTGTGCGTCAAGGCCGCATTCTGCGCGTGCAAATGCAGGCCGAGCCGGGCCTGCGCCTCAGCCCTGAATCCATGCTGCGCCTGCCGGTACGCAACACGCGCGGCGACATGATTCCGCTTGCCGAAATCGCCAAAATCGGCTGGCAGGTGGGCCTGCCCAGACTCGACCGCTACAACGGCAGCCCTTCGATAAAAATTTCGGGCAGCGCCGCCAAGGGCTATAGCACCGGCGAGGCGATGGCAGCGATGGAAGGCATTGCCGCCAAGCTGCCGCCCGGCATCGGTTACGAATGGTCGAGCACCTCTTACGAGGAACGCCTGTCCGGCGCTCAAGCGCCTTTCCTGTACGCCATTTCCCTGCTGGCGGTATTCCTTGCGCTGGCGGCGCTTTACGAAAGCTGGTCAATTCCGTTCGCGGTGATTCTGGTGGTTCCGCTGGGCGTGCTGGGCGCGGTGCTGGCGGTAACGCTGCGCGGCATGGAGAATGATGTTTTCTTCAAAGTCGGCCTGATTGCGATCATCGGCTTGTCGTCGAAGAATGCTATTCTGATTATCGAGTTTGCGCGGACTTTGCACGAAAGGGGCGTCGATCTCATCGAGGCCACCAAAGAAGCCTGCCGCCTGCGGATACGGCCCATCATTATGACCTCCATGGCTTTCATTCTCGGCGTTTCGCCGCTGGCCGTCTCGACCGGCGCGGGCGCGCAAAGCCGCCACGCGATCGGCACGGGGGTAATTGGCGGCATGATTACGGCAACTGTTCTGGCCGTGTTTCTGGTGCCGATTTTCTTTGTCATCGTCCGCCGCATTTTCCCGGGCAAACCGCAACGTCACGAAGGTGAGCATCATGCGTAAAACCATTATTCTGTCCAGTGCCATTTTGATTGCCGGCTGCTCGCTGGCCCCCAATTACGAGCGGCCCGCCGCGCCGGTTGCCGCCGACTGGCCGAAGGACGCCGCCTCCGGCACGCGAGAAGTGGCGAATCTCGACTGGCGCGCCTACTTCCCTGACGCGCAGTTGCAATCGCTGATTGCCGACGCGCTCGAATACAACCGCGACCTGCGCATCGCCGTTGCCCGCGTGGCCGAAGCGCGCGCGCTCTACGGCGTCGTCCGCGCCGACCGCCTGCCCAATCTCTATCTGGGGGCCAGTCAGACGGGTTCCCATGTGCCAGCAGATTTGAGCGGCACGGGCACGGACATAACCGCGCGGCGCTACGACGTCAATGTCGCCATCGTCAGTTTCGAACTCGATTTCTGGGGGCGCGTCGCCAATCTTTCAGCGGCGGCCAAAGCCAGCTATCTGGCGACGGAAGAAGCCGAGCGGGCATTCCGGCTCTCCCTGATTGCCGATGTCGCCAACGCATGGTTTGTTCTGCTCGAAATGAACGAACGCGCCGCGCTCGCTCAAGAGACCGTCGCCAGCGCGGAAGAAACGCGGAAGCTGATGGCGCGCCTGCGCGATGTTGGCGTCGCTGGCGACCTCGACTATCTGGCCGCCGACGGCGCGTGGCAGGCCGCCAAAGCCGACCTCGCCAATCTCGAACATCAACAATCCGCCGCCGCCACAGCCCTGACCCTGCTGGTCGGAAAATCTCTCGACGATCTGCCTGTGGCTGGCAAAAAACTCGCCGATCAAGGCGTGGTGGCCGATCTCGCCGCCGGTCTGCCCTCGGAAGTGCTGACGCGCCGCCCCGATGTGCTTTCCGCCGAACAAAACCTGATCGCCGCCAATGCCAATATCGGCGCGGCCCGCGCCGCCTTCCTGCCGAGAATCAGCCTGACCGGCGCTTTCGGCACTGCCAGCCGCCTGCTGTCCGGCCTGTTCACCGGCGGTAGCGACGCCTGGAACTTCCAGCCGGTTTTGAGTATGCCGCTGTTCGATTTCGGACGGGCTGCCGCCAACACCGATGTCGCCGAAGCCCGCAAAGTCCAGGCTGTCGCCCAGTACGAAAAGACCATCCAGCAAGCCTTCCGCGAAGTCGCCGACCTGCTTTCCGCGCGCGACCGCCTGGTCATTCAACTGCAAGCCATGGAAGCCGCGGAAAAAGCCCAAACCCAACGCAAACAAATTGTGGACGCCCGCTACAAAGCCGGTATCAGCAGCTACCTCGAAGTCCTCGACGCGCAACGCCAATTATTCACCGCGCAACAAACCGTCGTCACCACCCGCCGCGCCCTGCTGAGTACCGCCGCGCAACTCTACAAAGCCTTGGGCGGCGAGTAATTCAGGGGTGTTGATTACTGCTTATAGCCGCGATGCAGGGCGACGACGCCGGCGGTCAGGTTGAAGTATTCAACTTTGGCGAGACCGGCTTGCTCCATCATGCCCTTCAATGTTTCCTGATCGGGGTGCATGCGGATGGATTCAGCCAGATAGCGGTAGCTGTCGGCATCGCCAACGATTTTACTGCCCAACCAGGGCAGTACCTTGAAGGAGTAGAGGTCG
>JAISPO010000180.1 GCA_031274855.1 Zoogloeaceae bacterium
GCTCGCAGTATCAGTTGCGCGTTCACTTTTTCTTCGCTCTCGGGTGGGCGGCGTCATACACCTTGGCAAGGTGCTGGAAGTCGAGGTGGGTGTAAATCTGCGTTGTCGAAATGCTGGCATGACCGAGCATTTCCTGCACGGCGCGCAAATCGCCCGATGATTGCAACACATGCGAAGCAAACGAATGACGCAGCATGTGCGGATGAACATGCACACCAAGGCCGCTCTGCCTGCCCCAGAGGTCGAGCCGCCGCTCAATGCCGCGCGGGCCGATGCGCCGCCCGCGCGCGCCGACGAACAGCGCCGGTTCATCGGACTTGGCGAGTTCGCCGCGGCGGGCCAGCCAAGCGCGTACCGCCTCCGCCGCCTTGCCGCCCAGCGGCACGGCGCGGGTTTTGCCGCGCTTGCCGGTGACTATCACCACGCCTTCGGCGAGATCGAGGCCGCCATTGACATCAAGGCTGGCCAGTTCGGACAGGCGCAGCCCTGACGAGTAGAACAGTTCGAACATCGCCTTGTCGCGCAACTCAGCGGCCTCGGCGGCGGGCGCATCGAGCAGCGCCTGTGTCTGGTCGATCGACAGCGCCTTGGGCAGCGGCTTCGGTTGTTTGGGCGCTTTCAGGCCATCACAAGGGTTCGCCGCGATGGCGCCGCGCTTGGCCAGCCAGCGGTAGTAGGCACGCCATGAGGATAGCGCGCGCGCCAGCGACCGCGCCGCCAATCCCTGACCGTGCAACTGCATGGCATAGCGTTTCAGTTGATGCGGCAGCAACTCAGGCAGAGGCGCTGCGCCCGCCAGCGCGGACAGCTTGGCGAGATCGCGGCGATAAGCGGCCACGGTATGCGGACTGGCGCGCCGCTGCTGCGTCAGCGCGGCGAGGAAGGCGGCGACCGCAGTATCGGCGGTCATGCTTGAATCAGCGCAGCGCGCGCAACAGCGCCACTGCCGCCATGTTGCCGATGCGTTCGAGGTAGAGCGTGCCCATTTCGGGATAGAAACGGTGCGGTTCTTCGCTCGCCAGTACCAGCAGGCCGAAGCAGGCGTTTTCGTGGCGCAGCGGAATCTGCGCGACCGAGCGGATATGCGGCGCAATCTCGCCCAGCCAGCTCACTGCTTCCTGATCGGCCGCCGGCCCGCAATAGGGTTGCAGCATGGCGCTTGCCTGTTGGCGGAAGCGTTCGCCGACATCGGTGAATTCAACCGCATCACCCGTCGCCGCGCCCCACAGGCGCACGGTCATGTGCGGGATGGCGAAATCGTCGCGGATATGCGAATAAAGCGCCGCCGTGACGCCCGCCAGATCGGCAGCGCCGAGCAGGCTGAGGGCTAGCCGATGCACCTTGGCCGAGATCAAGTCGTTTTCTTCGCCGAAAGCAATCAACTCGGCGAGCTTGATTTCCAGTTGCTTGAGCTTGTCGCGCATGGCGCCCATCTGCCGCTCGGTGATCGAGATGGCGCGGCCCTCGTGCTGGCTGGGAATGCGGATTTGCAGCAGCAAGTCGGAATACAGGTCGAAAAATTCAGGATGGCTTTGCAGGTAATCGGCGATTTCGTTCGGTTCCATATTGGAGGCTTCCTTCAGATTCATGGGTTGATCTTAGCGGATTTGGCGCTTGGGCGTCGCGGCGAATATCAACGCGCGTAAATGCTCTTTTCTCCCTTCGGCCGCGTCTTGAACCGTTTGTGCACCCAGTAGTACTGCTCCGGCATGGTCAGCACCCAACGCTCAATCTCGGCATTCATGCGCCGCGTATCGGCCTCCAGATCGCCGGAAGGGTAATCAGTCCACGGCTCGCCGAACTCCACCTCGTAGCCCGCGCCGTCCGGCAGGGCGCGGGTGATGACCGGCAACACCGTCGCCCGCCCCAAGGCGGCCAACCGCGGCAGGCCGGAAATGGTGGCCGCCGGTACGCCGAAAAAGGGTACGAAAATCGAATCGCGCGGGCCGTAATCCATATCCGGCAAATAGTAGAAAGGCCGGTGCGTCTTCAGCGCCTTGACGATGCCGCGCACGCCGTCCTGCCGTGACAGCAGTTGCTGATCGCCGAAACGGGTACGTCCATGCAGCAGCCATTTGTCCAGAACCGGATTTTTCTGGCGGGCATACATGCTGACAACGTTGTAATGCATGGCGATACGCGCGCCACCCCAATCCAGCCCGACAAAATGAGGCACGAGCAGAATCACCGGCTGACCGGCCAGCGCGTCGAAACGCTCCTGATTCTTGAAGCGCACCAAGCGGCGGATGCGCGCTTCCGATGCAAACCACAGAATGCCGCGCTCAAGAAGGCTGCGCGTCACTGCGGCGAAGTGCGCCCTGACCAGACGTTCCCGCTCGGCTTCGGTAAGATCGGGGAAGCATAGCCTGAGGTTGATGCGCACCACTCTGCGGCGCGGCGTGGCCAGCCAGAAGAACAGGCGGCCCAGCCCGCGGCCGATGGCGGCCAGTACCGGCAGCGGCAGCCAGTGCAGCAGCCAGAGGAAGCCGAGCGTCAAGTAGGTAAAGAGTCTGCTCATGGAGAATCCGGCGGAGCCGGTGGCGCGCCGGCAGGGTGCTTGTAGCGGTTATAGCCCCACAAATATTGGTTGGGGCAAAGACGAATGATGGTCTCGATTTCGCGGTTGATCTGCGCTGTGCGCTCGGCCAGATCACCCGCCAGCGGTTGCGGCAGCGGGATGAAATGGATATGGTAGCCCGCGCCGTAAAGCAGCCGCTCAGCATAGGTGAGCAGCACTGTCGCGCCGCCTTCGGCCAACCGCGCGGCCAGCGTCATGGTGTAGGCGGGCTTGCCGAAGAACGGCGACCAAATGCCTTCGCCGCTGCCGGGCACTTGATCGGGCAACATGCCGCTCGCCTCGCCCTGTTTGAGCGCCTTTACCAGCCGCCGCACGCCGGATAAATCCGCCGGCGCGAGTTTGATATTCACGCC
>JAISPO010000174.1 GCA_031274855.1 Zoogloeaceae bacterium
CCGTCCGGGTCGAAGAAGATGATGCCCGGGGGGCCGAACAGGGTGAAGCGTTTGAGGAGCGCGGCGTGGTCTTCGGTGGTTTCGGTGACATCGGCTTGCAGAAGGAGAACGCCGGATAGCCTGGCCTGCACCTGGGCATCGGCGAAGGTGAACTTTTCCATTTCCTTGCAGGTGGCGCACCAGTCGGCGTAGAAGTCGAGCATGACCGGCTGGTGGCGGGCGGCGGCTTCGTTGACGCGGCGGTCGAGTTCCGCGATGGAATGGACGCGCTCGAACGCGAGTTTCGGCGCTGCGCTTTCCTGCGCTGCCTTGCCGCGCAGGAAGTCTAGCGGTTGCAGCGGGTCTTTGGCGCCGCCGAATACACCGGCGAGCATGGCGGCGCCGGTCAGCAGCATCAGCACCCCGACGCCTTTCCAGAGCCGCTGCCAGTTACCGCTATGGGGCGGCAGCGGGTCGAGGGCGTGCAGAAAAATGGCGGGTACGATCAACAGCGCCGCCCAGCCGAGCATTTGCGCCCAGACCGGAATCACCGGCGTGATGAGCCAGAGCGCGGTCGCCAGCATGACGACGCCGAAAAACTTTTTGACTGCTTCCATCCACGGGCCGGCTTTGGGCAACAGCGAGCGCGAGAATGTGCCGACCAGAATCAGCGGCGCACCCATGCCCAGCGCCATGGCGAACAGCGCCGCGCCGCCGAGCACGGCGTCTTTGGTTTTGGCGATGTAAATCAGCGCGCCGGCCAGCGGCGCGGCCACGCAGGGGCCGACGATCAGCGCCGAGAGCGCGCCCATGACGGCGATGGCGCCGAAGCTGCCGCCCTGCCGGTTGGCTTCGGCGGAAAACTTGCTCTGCAAGGCGGCCGGTAGTTGCAGTTCGTAGAGGCCGAACATCGACAGCGAAAGCGCGACGAAGATCAAAGCGAAACCGCCGAGTACCCAGATGTTTTGCAATGCGCCGGAAAGCAGGGCGCCGGAGAAACCGGCGGCAACGCCTGCGGCGGCGTAGGTGACGGCCATGCCGAGCACATAGGCAAGCGACAGCCAGAATGCGCGGGCGTGCGTCACCGCATGGCCGTGGTTGACAATGATGCCGGAGAGGATGGGCACCATCGGATAAACGCAGGGCGAGAGGCACAACAGCAGGCCGAAGCCGAAGAAGCTGGTGATGATGAGCCAGAAGCTGCCATGCTTGAGGATACCGGCAATGCGCGAGGATTCGTCGCCGGTATCGGCAGGCGCGGCGGTTGCGGCGACGGTCATGTCGACGACAGCCTGCTGCGGTATCGGCGGATAGCAAATGCCCCGATCCCAACAGCCCTGCGAGACTGCCTTGAGCGTGAACGTGGCGGCGTCACCGGCCTCAATGGGAATGCGGATGGCGACTGAGCCGCTGTAGGTTTCGACCTTGCCGAAAATTTCGTCGTCCTTGATCTTGCCGGCGGGGAAAACGGGCTGGCCGAGTTTTACCGTTGCCGGTTCGGCGCTGAAGCGGAATTTCTCCCGATACATGTAATAGCCGCTGACGATGTCCCAACGGGCTTCCACAGTGTTGGCGTCGATGGCGCGGGCCGAGTAGCGGTAGGCTTGCTCAGGGGGGAGCGGCTCCTCGGCATGGACAGCGAAAGCAAAAAGAGCGAAGAGCGGCAGCAGCAGGCGGGCGATGTTCATGGGCTAGTCGGCGCGGTTTCAGCGGCCAGCCAGCCGAGATAGGCGGGCAGACCGGCGGTAATCGGAATGGCAATGATTTCTGGAAGCTCGTAGGGATGCCGGGCGCGGATGGCCGCCTCCAACCCGGAATAACGCTGCGTGGTGGTTTTGATGAGCAGCGGTACTTCGGACGCATCTTCCAGCTTGCCTTGCCAGCGATATACCGAGCGGCAGGGCGCGAGAATGTTCACACAGGCGGCCAGCCGCGCGTCGACAACATGCGCCGCCAAGGCGCGGGCGCTGGCTTCGTCGGGCAGGCTGGTGAGCACGAGCAGGGCTTCCATGCCGGTATTGTAGGCTCAGGAAAGCAGCCGCCGCCGAGTCAGCGCCACCGCGATCCAGTGGCAGAACACGGTGATTACGATCAGAACGCCGACGTGCAGGAGCGGCAGTTCCGGTACCTGGCCGAACAGCAGGGGCCGGATCAGCGCGACGGCGTGAGTCAGCGGCAGCACTTGTGACAACATCTGCATGCCTTCCGGCAGACGGTCGAGCGGGAAAAATACGCCGGACAAGAACGTCATCGGCGTGATGAACAGCGTGAAGTAGTACATGAAAAAATCGTAGGAGGGCGCGAGCGCAGTAAAAATCAGGCCGGGCGCGGCGAAGGCCAGTCCGGTCAGAAAAATGACTGGTATGGCCCAGAGCGCCAGCGGCGAGGAAGTCAGCCCAAGCGCCCAAATGACGATCAATATGGCAATGCCTGACAGCGAGGCTTTGGCGGCGGCCCAGAGCAGTTCGCCGAACACGACATCATCGAGCGCCATCGGCGCGTTGATGATCCCTTCCCAGGTTTTTTGATCATGCATACGGGAGAAGGCCGCGTAGAGCGCCTCGAAGGAGGCAGTATTCATGGTCGACGCGCACACTGTGCCGGTGGCCAGAAAAGCGATGTAGGAACCGCCGCCGAAAGCCGGAAGCGCCGCAGGCAGCAGCCCGCCGAGGCCGTAGCCGAGGCCGAACATGTAAATCATCGGGTCGGCCAGATTGCCCAGTATGGTCGGGATGGAACGCTTGCGCCAAACCAGCAGATTGCGCCGCCAGACGGCAATGGCACGCCATGAAAGAATGGGGGGGGCGAAATTTGCGGTCATGCTCAGTCCCTCAACTCGTGGCCGGTCAGTTTGAGGAACACGTCTTCGAGATTGGCAGGCCGCAGCGACGAAGGCGAAACGGAAATGTGTTGCGCGATCAGCGTCTGCGGCAGCCCCTCGGCGATGATGCGGCCCTCGTCCATGATCGCCAGCCGCTGGCACAGGCGCTCGGCTTCTTCCATGAAATGCGTGGTGAGCAAAATGGTTTTGCCCTCGGCGAGCAGGCCTTGCAGCCTATCCCAAATCAAGCGCCGCGCCTGCGGATCGAGGCCGGTCGTCGGCTCGTCGAGCACCAGCAGATCGGGATCGTTGACCAGCGCGCGCGCCAGCGTCAAGCGCCGCTTCATGCCGCCGGAGAGTTGGGGAATTTTGACCGCAGCCTTGCTGGTCAGCCCCGCGAATTCGAGCAAGCGGGGAATGCGCGTGCGGATGGTCGCGTCGTCGAGGCCGAAGTAGCGGCCAAACACCAGCAGATTTTCGGCAGCGGAAAAATCAGGATCGAGGTTGTCGAACTGCGGCACGATGCCGACGCGCAGCCGCGCCTCGCGGGCGCGTTGCGGTACCGGCTCGCCCACCATCGTGATGCTGCCGCTATCGGGCACGGTCAGGCCGAGGCAGCAGCGCAGCGTCGTCGTTTTACCCGCGCCGTTGGGGCCGAGCAGGCCGAAGCACTCGCCCTTTTGCAGCGCAAAGGAAACACCGGCCACCACTTCGCGGCCGCCGTAACGCTTGCGCAGGTCAATGACTTCTAAAGGTGTCGCCATGCGTCGTGGATGATTTTGCGAATGATGTGCAGACGCCGGTGAAAGAAATGATCCGCGCCCGCGACCACGGTGATCGGCAGTTCCAGCGGCTCGGCCCATTTCAGCGCGTTGGCCAGCGGCACGGTTTCGTCGGCGGAGCCGTGAATGACAATGGTATCGGGCGCGACGGCAGCCGTTTCGTACTGGCGGTGGCCTTCGATGAAACCGGCGGCGGTGCCGACCAGAATCAGCCGCGTGGCCTTGACCGACTGCGCCAGCCGCGTCACCACATAAGCGCCGAAAGAAAACCCGGCCAGATAAAGCGGCAAATCGCCGAAGCGTTGCCGCGCGTAATCATGGACAGCCCGCAAATCGCCGGTCTCGGCAATGCCGCGATCATGCGTGCCCTCGCTGCCGCCGACGCCGCGGAAGCTGGGCCGCAGGGTGTGACAGCCCAACTCGCGCAAGGCTTTCGCCAGCGTCGTCACCACCTTGTTGTCGGCTGTGCCGCCGAACAGCGGATGCGGATGGGCAATGAGCGCGATGCCGGTCGCCGCTTCACGCGGCTCGACAAAAATCTCGATCTTGCCCGCAGGCCCATCGAGCAGGACGCGCTCGTGCCGGTTCATGGGGCTATCAGCAGGCGTTGAACGACTTTGCCCTGCATGAGATGCGAGTCGATGATTTCGTCGATATCTTCCCGGTCGACGTAGGTATACCAGACCGCTTCGGGATAGATGACGAGGGCTGGGCCTGCCTCGCAACGATTGAGACAACCGGCGCTGTTAATGCGCACCCTGCCGGAAATTTTGTCGCCAAGCGCCTTGACGCGCTGCTTGCAGTAATCGCGCATGGCCGCCGCGCCATGATTGTTGCAGCAGGATTCACCGGCGTCGCGCTGGTTGGCGCAGAAAAAAACGTGATACTTGAAGTAGCTCATTCGATGTTCTCTGACGGGGGATATTTGATGGCGTTTTTCGCCATCTTAGCGCGAGCTGCGGCAATGAGGTCGATATCCAGCGCGTCGGCCAATTCGACCAGGTAGATCAGCGTATCGGCGACTTCGTCACGCGCGGCGGCGAGCGTTTCCGGCGGCAGGGCGCGGCTTTGTTCGGGCGTCAGCCACTGGAAATGTTCGACCAGTTCGGCGGCTTCGACAATCATCGCCATCGCCAGATTTTTTGGCGTGTGAAATTGCCGCCAGTCACGCGCATCGGCGAATTCGCGCAAGGCATCGCGCAGCGAGGTGAGGTCGCGGATATCAGTCGTGTTCATGGGAGGTTCTCATCAGCATCAGCCAGGGTAGCGCGAGGAAGGGCCAGAAATTGGAAGCCAGATGCGTCAAGCCGTGGAAGTTGAGGAACTGCCCCGGATTCCAGACTTGATAAGTGTTGACCAGATAGGGATTGTCGGGCGCGACATTGACCAGCGTGGTCGCCAGCAGCAGCGACAAAGCCGCCAAGACCCGCTGCCAGCGGGCATGAAGGAATGTTGCCAGCCACCACAGGGAAAGGCCGATGGCGAGTCCGGTCAGGCTGCCGGGCGTGGCCCATACCAGACCGCCGCGTCCGCTCATCATGATCTGGTAAGCGGCGCTCTTGGCCAGCAGGCCCGCCACGATGACCGCCAGCGACGGGCTGCGCAGCGGCGGGCGTGTCAGCAGCGTCACGAACAGACCGATTGCCAAGGTGTGCGCCCCGACGATTACCGCCTCGATTTTGATGAAAGATTCGGCGCTGTAATCCAGCGGCGCGGGGATGCTGAACAGTTGGCGCAGGCTGCCGTTGCCGAATAACAGGATGTCTGGATTCAACTGCGTCAGCAGCCAGAGCCAGATCAGCAGCAGGCCCGCGTCCGGCAGGCTGCCGGACTGGAACACCTGATGGCGCAAGCGGTCGAGCCAGCCGCCGTCGAACACCGATCTCGCCCAGAGGCCGCCTGCCAGCGCGCCGAGCAAAGCGCCCAGCGCGTTGAAGCCGAGGTCGACATTGGAAGGCACGCGGCTGGGCAGGAAGTGCTGAAGTGTCTCCATGCTGAAGCTCAGTCCCGCGCCGATGACGACGGCCAGCGCGACCGCCAGCGGCAACGCCAGCCACCGCCGCAGCGCAGCCGCCCACAGGAAGCCGAGCGGCAGGTAGGCCAGCAGATTGATGAGGATATCGAAAGCCGTCGTGTAGCGCGGCCATGCGGCGGTCAAAAAAGCGGTCAGCGGCGCGCCCGAATCGTGCCAGCCGGTCAGCGGATAAAGGCTGCCATAAATGGCCAGCAGCGTATAGGCGCTGGCCAGATAAAGCGGCAGCGGCGAACTGATGCGCGTCACTGCCGTGTCACTCCATTTCGCGTTCAAAAAAATAAGAACCACCCCCGGAAATCGTCATTCCCGCGAAAGCGGGAATCCAAGGTTTTCGTTCCCTTCCAGAAGCGTCGCAGGAAAACGACGCAACCCCAACGTCCTTGGATTCCCGCTTTCGCGGGAATGACGGGATGAGGTGGATTCCCTTTCGCGGGAATGACGCTGTGTTGTTGTCGTTTTGAAGTAGAAATGGAATCACTGCGCTCAAACCGGGCGCAGCGCCGTCAGGCGCTCGCGCAGGCGGCGCAATGCCTCGGCGGGCATCAGGCGCGTGGCGTCGAAGCGCGGCAGTTCAATACCGTCGAGCGTGTTCTTGACCAGCAGGCCCAGATCGGTATCGCCTTCCATCAGCAGGCGGCGGCTGAAAAACAGCGTGTCGGGGTCTTCGGCGCGGGTCATCAGGGCGATGAAATCGCGGCTCTTGGCCGAGATGGTCAAGTCGGGCGGCGCGGCGTCGAAAATGGGCTTGAAGCCGCGGCTGCCGTAAGCAAAGCGCAGGCTCAAACCGGCATCGGTGACGCGGATGACGAAACGCTTGCCCAGCAGCGGCTCCAGCGGCTCACGCGGGATCATCCGGCCCAGCGCCAAATTGAGACCGGCAATCAGCGCCAGCGTCGGCGGTGTTTGCGGTAGATGCGCGCCGAGGCGCATCAACGGCGCGGGCAGTGTGAAATCAGGCAGTTTGAAATTGCTGTTCATGCGGCTTTCCTTATCAGTTCCAGCCCGGGCCGGCCATGCCAGAAACCGTTGCAGTAGTCACCGGCAAGCTGCGCCGCGCGGCCATCCAGCGCGGCCCGGAAGGCTGCCAGCACCTCGGCGATACCGGCCGATTGCGGGCTGATGCGCAGAATGCCCACACCGGCGGCCAGCAGATCGGGCAGATCATTCAGCAGATTGTATACCTTCGCCGATTGGGTCTGAATGCCGTTGAGGAGCAGGAAGTCCTCGCCCTCCCGCGTGCGCACGGCCATGCCGTCCGGAAAATCAATGCACTTGAATTCGCAAGTGTCCTTCTGCAAATTGAAGCGCCGCGCCGTGAAGCAACGTGCCGAATAAGCCAGCGGCACACGGCCATAGGCAAACACCTCGGTGACCATGCCCTCAGGCAGTCTGGCCTGCATCCCCGCGAGCAGGTCGTGGCCTGCTTCGGGCGGCATTACCCAGCGCGTCGCGCCCATGTCGGCCAGCAGGCCCAGCGTCTCCGTGTTGAAAATGTTGAGCGTCGGCCCCGCGGCAAACGGCACGCTGCGCTGCGCCAGCAGGCGCACCGCGCCCATTTCGTTGGCTTCGACGAGAAAGCGCCCGTTTTCAACCATGCGCCGCAACGCCTTGAGATCGGATTCCGATTCAATCAGCGTTTGGGTGGAAAGCGCCACTTCCTTGCCCGCGTCGGCAAGCCGCGCCGCGATCTCGAAATAATCATCGAGGCGCAACTCGTGGCGGCGCGAACAGACGGTTTCGCCGAGGTAGACGATATCCACCGGCATACCGGCAACCGCCGCGTAAAAATCGAGCGTCGTCTGACGCGGCCAGTAATACTGCAACGGTCCAAGAGCGAGTTTCATTTCCACGGCCTGCTGTACGCGCCAAGCGTGTAGCTCTGGCCCTCGGAGATTTTGTTCAATTCCGCCATCCAGTCCGCCTTCGGCGCAAAGCGCGCGGCGTCGCGGCGGCAACTATCTATCGCCTCGCGCCAGACTTTGGTCACCTGCGCGACATAGGCGGGGCTGCGCTGGCGGCCTTCGATTTTGATGGCGCGAATGCCCATGCGCATCAACTCAGGCAGCATTTCCAGCGTGTTGAGGCTGGCCGGTTCCTCAATCGCGTAATAAGTGGCGCTATCGACCTCGAAGCGGCCCTTGCAAATGGTCGGATAACCGGTGCGCTCCCCTTCGGCAAAGCGGTCGATCAAAATGCCGTTGAGCCGCGTTTCCATGCCTTTGGGCGTCTGCTCCCAGCGTACCGCCTTGCCCGGCGAACAAGCGCCGTTGCAGTTAGGCGAAGTGCCTGTCGCATAGGCCGACAAGGCGCAACGCCCCTCGACCATCACGCACAGGCCGCCGAAGCCGAAGATCTCGATCTCGACTGAAGTATTGGCAATCACCTGTTCGATCTGCGCCAGTGACAGCACTCGCGGCAACACCGCCCGCTGAATGCCGAAGCGTTCCTGATAAAAATTGATCGCCTCGTAATTGGTTGCCGACCCCTGCACCGAAAGATGCAGGCGCAACTGCGGATGCGCGCGCTGCGCGTAAGCCATCAACCCCGGATCGGCAAGAATAATCGCATCGGCGCCATCACTGGCGGCGCGGTCAACCGCCGCCGTCCAGCGCGGCCAGTTCCCGTCCTGCGGATAAGTATTGAGCGCAATCAGCACCTTGACGCCACGCTCATGCGCATAGCGGATGCCCTCTTGCAAACTCTTCTCGTCGAAATTCAAGCCCGTGAAATTACGGGCATTGGTATCGTCCCTGAAGCCCGCGTAAACGCAGTCGGCGCCGTTATCAACGGCAGCCTTCAACGCGGGCAGCCCGCCTGCGGGGCAGACCAGTTCAATGGGAGGAGGGGTGTTCATGGTATTAGCCGAATCGTTATTCATGTCGAATTGTATGGGAATTGCATGGTTTGAAGTCCGCACACGGAAACCCGTAGACCAAAGCGGCTTATCCTCGTATAATGCGCGGTTCTGTAAACGCTGTTTAACGGAGTCCAACATGTACGCGGTCGTAAAAACCGGTGGCAAGCAGTATCGCGTTGTCGCTGGCGAAAAATTGAAAGTAGAAC
>JAISPO010000186.1 GCA_031274855.1 Zoogloeaceae bacterium
GAGGTGACAGTCGAAGTTCATCTGGCAGCCGGATTGCCTTCGTTCACGCTGGTGGGCCTGCCCGAAGCCGAAGTGAAAGAGGCGCGTGACCGCGTGCGCGCGGCCATACAGAATTCCCGTTTTGAATTTCCGGCGCGCCGGATCACGGTCAATCTCGCGCCTGCCGACTTGCCCAAGGAGTCGGGCCGCTTCGATCTGGCGATTGCGCTGGGCATTCTCATTGCGTCCGGTCAGGTGAAGGGCGGCGGTCTGGATCGCTGCGAGTTCGCCGGTGAGCTTTCCCTTTCGGGCGAGTTGCGGCCGATTCGCGGCGCGTTGGCGATGTGCGCCGCGGCTACGGGTACAGGACGCGATTTCTGCCTGCCGGCGGCGAATGCGCCCGAGGCGGCGCTGGTGCGTTCCGCGACCATTCTTCCGGCGCGAACCTTGCTGGAAGTTTGCGCTCATCTTCTCGGCAGCGCGCCGATTGCGCCGCTGGCGACCGGCAGTACACCGCCACAGCAGGCTGTCGACAAGCTCCCCGATCTTGCCGATGTCAAAGGGCAGATTCCAGCCAAGCGGGCGCTGGAACTGGCAGCGGCGGGCGGTCACAGTCTGTTGCTCTCCGGCCCGCCGGGGACGGGTAAGTCCATGCTGGCGCAGCGGCTGCCGGGCATTCTGCCGCCGATGACAGAAACCGAGGCCATCGAAAGCGCGGCAGTGTTGTCGGTCGCAGGCCGCTTCGACGCGGAGCATTTCGGCCAGCGCCCTTATATCGCCCCGCATCATTCGGCTTCGGTGGCCGCGCTGGTGGGCGGCGGTGGGGTGCCGCGCCCGGGCGAGATTTCGCTCGCCCATCACGGCGTGCTGTTTCTGGACGAGTTGCCGGAGTTCTCCCGCAACGTGCTGGAATCGCTGCGCGAGCCGCTGGAAACCGGCCACATCCGCGTTGCCCGCGCGGCGCGGCGCGTCGAGTTTCCGGCGCGTTTCCAGTTGATCGCGGCAATGAATCCCTGCCCCTGCGGGTTTCTCGGCGAGCCGCGCTGCCGCTGCACGCCGGATCAGGTCGCCAAATATCGCGCCAAACTTTCCGGCCCCTTCCTCGACCGCATCGACCTGTTGATCGCCGTGCCTGCCGTGCCGGAGGCCGATCTCGCCGCGCGTGGCGGCGGCGAACGTTCGGCTGTTGTGCGCGAGCGCGTCATCCATGCGCGTGAGGCGCAAATCGCCCGTCAGGGCAAATCGAACGCGCTGCTGGCGGCAGATGAAATCGACCGCCACTGCCTGCCGGACAACGCCGGTGCCCAACTGCTCAAGCAGGCCATGGCGCGGCTGGATCTTTCCGCGCGGGCGTATCACCGCATTCTCAAGGTCGCGCGTACTGTCGCCGATCTCGCCGATGCCGCGCAAATCGGCGGCCCCCACGTCGCCGAGGCGATTCATTACCGGCGCGGCTTCAACTGACCGGAACAATGAACAAGCCCTCGCTTGGCCTGACCATGCTGCTGACGGCCCTGACCATCGTCGGGCCGTTCTCGGTCGATACCTACCTGCCGGCCTTCCCAAGCATCGCCGCAGGATTGGGGGCGACGCCCGATCAGCTCCAGCAGACACTTTCGCTCTATCTGGCGGCCTTCGCCTTCATGACGCTCTGGCACGGCGCGCTGGCCGATGCGCTTGGGCGCAGAGCGGTACTGCTCACGTCGCTGGCGCTTTACGCGGCCGCTTCGCTGTTTTGCGCGTTGGCGCCGACCATCGAAATGCTGCTGGCCGGACGGATATTGCAGGGGCTTTCCGCGGGCGCCGGTATGGTGGTATCGCGTGCCGTCATCCGCGATCTCTATGAAGGGCCGGAAGCGCATCGTTTGATTGCCCACGTCGGCATGATGTTTGCCGCCGGGCCGGTGGCCGCGCCGCTGGCCGGTGGCTTCATTCTGGCTTTCTTTGAGTGGCACGCGATATTCGTTTTTCTGGCGCTGCTCGGCGTTGCGCTATTTGCCGCCGTCTGGTTCGCGCTGCCCGAAACGCTGCCGGTGGAGCGGCGGCAAAGCCTGCATCCCGTATCGCTGGGACGCGCTTATCTTCAGGTGTTTTCCAGTCCGCGCTTTCTTGGGCTGGCAGGCGCGATTGCCTTCAATTTTGGCGGCCTCCTCGTCTATGTGATGTCTGCGCCCAAGTTTCTGATTGAGCATCTGGGCGTATCGCCGCAAGGTTTCGTCTGGCTTTTCGGCCCGGCCATGATCGGTATGCTGGGCGGCAATTATCTCTCGGCGCGTTTGGCCGGACGAACTCATACGTACCGCACGGTTGCGCTGGGTTACATGGTGATGGCCGCCGGCGCGGCGCTGAATCTCGCCCTGAATGTGTGGACGCCCGCCCAACTGCCTTGGGCTGTGTTGCCCCTGTCCATCTACGTTTTCGGCGTTTCCCTCGGCGTGCCGGTGCTCAGTTTGAGCATCATGGACCTGTTTCCCGAGCGGCGCGGGCTGGCATCGAGTTGTCAAGGCGCGGCCCAAACCGCGATCACCGCCATGGTGGCGTCAGTGATCGCCCCCCTGTTCTGGGGCTCAACTTTATCGCTTGCCGTCGCCATGACACTGTTCCTGGCGCTTGGTTTTGTTGCTTTCCAGTTGACCCAGTTTCGAGTTGTTGAGTGAGCAAGTCGATTATAGCCGCGTGCTAAAATCCAAGGAAATTCAATACCTTCAGCCGATTCCCGATGATGCAGCCCGACCGCAGTAATGAGTTGCGCCAGCTTTTGGCACAGCGCCTTTTAATTCTCGACGGCGCCATGGGTACCATGGTGCAGCGTCATGGTCTGACCGAGGCGGATTATCGCGGCGCGCGCTTCGCGCGTCACGCGAAAGACCTCAAAGGCAACAACGATCTGCTGGTGCTGACGCGCCCCGATGTCATCGGCGGCATTCACGCGGCCTATCTCGACGCGGGCGCGGACATTATCGAGACCTGCACGTTCAATTCGACCGCGATTTCGCAGGCTGACTATCAACTTGAAGCGCTGGTCTACGAGCTGAATTTCGAGGGGGCCAAGCTGGCGCGTGATTTGTGCGATGCCGCCACCGCGCGCAATCCGGCCAAGCCGCGCTTCGTCGCCGGTGTGCTCGGCCCGACTTCGCGCACCTGCTCGATTTCGCCGGACGTGAATGATCCGGCCTATCGCAACATCTCCTTCGACGCGCTGGTCGCGGATTACACCGAAGCCGTGCGTGGCCTCATCGCAGGCGGCGCGGACATTCTGCTGGTCGAAACGGTTTTCGACACCCTCAACGCCAAGGCCGCGCTGTTCGCCATTGAGCGTTTCTTTGACGCAGCGGGCCGCCGCTGGCCGGTGATGATTTCCGGCACCATTACCGACGCTTCGGGCCGCATGCTGTCGGGCCAGACGGCCGAAGCGTTCTGGAATTCGCTGCGCCATGTGCGGCCGCTGTCGTTCGGCCTCAACTGCGCGTTGGGCGCGAAAGAGTTACGCCAGCATGTTGAGGAACTGGCGCGGCTTTGCGATTGCTTCGTCTCCGCGCACCCGAATGCCGGCCTGCCCAACGCCTTCGGCGGCTACGACGAGACGCCCGCGATGCTGGCCGCCGAAATCGGCGACTGGGCCAGGAGCGGCCTTGTCAACATTGTCGGCGGCTGCTGCGGCACCACGCCCGATCACATTCTCGCCATCGCGCAGACTGTCGCAGGCGTCGCGCCGCGGCGTCCCGCCAGGATTGACGCTGCCTTGCGGCTTGCGGGCCTTGAGCCTTGCAACATCGGCGCCGGATCGCTGTTCGCCAACGCCGGCGAGCGTACCAACGTTACCGGCTCGCGCGCTTTCGCCAAAATGATTATCGAGGGCCGCTTCGACGACGCGCTGCGCGTCGCCCGCCAGCAGGTGGAAAACGGCGCGCAGATCATAGACATCAACATGGACGAGGCGATGCTCGACGCCAAGGCGGCGCTGACGCGCTTCCTCAATCTGATCGCCGCCGAGCCGGATATCGCCAAAGTGCCGATCATGCTCGATTCCTCCAAGTGGGAGGTCATCGAAGCCGGTCTCAAGTGCGTTCAGGGCAAGGGCATTGTGAACTCGATCTCCATGAAGGAGGGCGAGGCGAAGTTTCTCGAACAGGCGCGGCTGGCGCGGCGTTACGGCGCGGCGGTCATCGTCATGGCCTTCGACGAACAGGGGCAGGCCGATACCTTCCGGCGCAAGACCGCCATTTGCCAACGCGCTTACGATCTGCTGATTGCCGACGGCTTTCCGCCGGAGGACATCATTTTCGATCCCAACGTGTTCGCCATCGCCACGGGCATTGCCGAGCATGACAACTACGCGGTCGACTTCATCGAGGCGGCCCGCTGGATTCGCCAGCATCTGCCGCACGCGGGCGTCTCGGGCGGCATTTCCAATGTCTCGTTCTCCTTCCGCGGCAACGAGCCGGTGCGCGAGGCGATTCACACCGTTTTCCTCTACCACGCGATCAAGGCCGGACTGACCATGGGCATCGTCAACCCCGGTCAACTCGGCGTCTATGACGAGCTTGAACCGGCGCTGCGCGAGAAGGTCGAGGATGTTGTGCTCAACCGCAAATCCGGTGCGGGCGAGGCGCTGGTCGAGTTCGCGCAGTCGGTGAAGGGCCAAGCCAAAGAGCAGGCGCAGGACCTTGTCTGGCGGACATGGCCGGTGGCAAAGCGGCTCGAATACGCGATGGTGCGCGGCATTACCGAGTTCGTGACGGCGGATGCCGAGGAATGCCGCGCCGCGCTGGCTGCGCAGGGCAGGCCGCCGCTGGCCGTCATCGAAGGCCCGCTGATGGCCGGCATGAACGCGGTCGGCGACCTGTTTGGCGCGGGCAAAATGTTTCTGCCGCAAGTGGTCAAATCGGCCCGCGTGATGAAGCAGGCCGTCGCCCATTTGATCCCCTACATCGAGGAAGACAAAAAGCGCAGCGGCGCCGCCGCCAAGGGCAAGATCGTCATCGCCACAGTGAAAGGCGATGTGCACGACATCGGCAAGAACATCGTCGGCGTGGTGCTCTCCTGCAACGGTTATGAGGTGATCGACCTCGGCGTCATGGTGCCTGCCGAAAAGATTTTGCACGCGGCCCGCGAACACGGCGCGCAGGCCATTGGTCTGTCGGGCCTGATTACACCCTCGCTGGAAGAGATGAGCTACATCGCCGCCGAAATGCAGCGGCAGGGCTTCGAGGTGCCGTTGCTGATCGGTGGCGCGACCACCAGCCGTGCCCATACCGCCATCAAAATCGCCCCCAATTACGCGGGTACGGTCGTCTATGTGCCCGACGCCTCCCGCGCAGTCGGCGTCGTCACGCGGCTGCTCTCGGACGAGCTGGCGGCGGGCTATCGCGCCGAAATCGCCACCGCGCAGGAAGAAGCGCGGCGGGAACATGCCAACAAACAACGCGCGCCACTGCTGACGCTCGCGCAGGCCCGCGCCAACGCGCAACGGATTTCCCACGCGCCGGTCAAGCCGAACAAACTGGGCATCACAGCGCT
>JAISPO010000062.1 GCA_031274855.1 Zoogloeaceae bacterium
ACCGATTTGCGCCGCGACAAACGCATCGACTTCGTTGGCGGCATCCGTGGTCTGACCGAACTTGAAAAGCGCGTAGACAGCGGCGAAATGGCCGCCGCCTTCGCCCTCTACCCGACCAGCCTCCAAGACCTGATGTCCGTCGCCGATGCCGGTCAAGTCATGCCGCCGAAGTCGACCTGGTTCGAGCCAAAGCTGGCCGACGGCTTGGTCTCGCACGTGCTTTGACGGTACACGATTGATAAAGGGGATCACGCCATGCGCTTTATCCTGCTTCTGATTGTGCTTGCCATTGTGGGTTGGCTGACTCTCAATTCGTTCAAATCACAAATGAACACCGTCGAGTCCGCGGCCAGTCAGGCAGGGATTGCCATGCCACAGAACGCAACACCGCGCGAACAGATTGATGCCATCGGCAAAGCCGTTGAAAAAGCCCAAGCCGACCAGATGGAGCGGCAGCGCAGGCAGCTTGATGAGAGCCAGTAAAGCGCGACGGCTCAAGTCCGTCGGGGTTCGCTGCGCTTACCCCGATCTACCGCGTTCTGAGCTTGCCAATTATTTGCCAGAAATCACTTGTAGATATACAGCTTTAGCACTATTTGAAATAGTTGAAGGTTGATACATGACGATCGAGCTTCCATCCTTGGCATTAATTGTGAATTTAAAGATAAATGTTGAATCAGATCTAGAATATAGCCAAGGTAATAAATCTTTTGTCATGGACACCGGAACTGATCGACCGAACCAGTTTTTGTCTTTTAGGGCAGGAGAATCATCTCTGACAACCAACTCCAATCCACCAGAATCTGTGATTTGTTCAATGATTACAGAATCAAGCTCAGTTGATTTTTTTGATACAAATGAGAACGCCCAAGTTAGCTTTGATTCACTGGCGTCTCCTTTTTTCAAGGACGCAAGAATTCCGGCGCTTTCAATTTTGTAGTCTTCATTCTCAGCGGGTAATGGGCCAGCGCGTGTGACTGGAAAGCTAACAGTTTTTCCACCATCAACCTTGAATGAAGCTTCACTGACTGTGTATCCACGATATGTTGGGCCGCAAGCCGATAGCAGAAACGATGCAAATAATGCAGCAATACGATATTTCATGGAGACTCCATGGATTGATGAGAGGATTTGAACTCCATCGTCATTTGAATGGATGCCGAAGCACAATCGTTTCTTCGCGGTCGGGGCCGGTGGAGATCATGTCGACGGGGACGCCGCAGAGGGTTTCCATGCGCTTGATGTAGTTCTGTGCGGCTTGCGGCAGGCCGTCGAAGGTCTTGATGCCGACGGTGCTGGCAGTCCAGCCGGGCATGGTTTCGTAGACGGGTTCGCAGCGTTCGAGATCGTCCGCCCCGACCGGCAGGATGTCGGTGAATTGGCCGTCGAGTTTGTAGCCGGTGCACAGCTTCATTTCTTCAATGCCGTCGAGCACGTCGAGCTTCATCACGCACAGGCCGGAGACGCCGTTGATCTGAATGGCGCGTTTGAGCGCGGCGGCGTCGAACCAGCCGCAGCGGCGGGCGCGGCCTGTGGTCGCGCCGAATTCGCGGCCCTTGGTCGCCATGTGTTTGCCGACCGGATCCTGTTTGTCCACGGCATCGTAGAGTTCGGTCGGGAACGGGCCGCTGCCGACGCGGGTGGTGTAAGCCTTGGTGATGCCGAGCACATAGTGCAACATGCTCGGGCCGATACCCGCGCCTGTGGATGCGCCACCGGCGATGCAGTTGGACGAGGTGACGTAGGGATAGGTGCCGTGGTCGATATCGAGCAGCGTGCCTTGCGCGCCTTCAAACAGGATGTTGGCGCCAGTGTTGTGGGCTTCGTAAAGCGCGCGGGGCACATCGGCCACCATTTTGGTCAGGCGGGGCGCCAGCGCCATCGCGCCATCGAGCGTCTGCTGGAAGTCGACCGGCTGCGCGCCGAGATAATTTTTCAGCATGAAGTTGTAGTAGTCGAGCACTTCGCCGAGCTTTTCGGCAAAACGCTTGGGACGCGACAGGTCTTGCACGCGCAGCGCCCGCCGCGCGACTTTGTCCTCGTAGGCGGGGCCGATGCCGCGGCCGGTGGTGCCGATTTTGTTCGCGCCCCTGCTGGCTTCACGCGCGATATCGAGCGCCTGATGGTAGGGCAGAATCAAGGGGCAGGCTTCGGAAATGCGCAGACGCGCATCAGCATCAACGCCCGCGGTTTTGAGTTCGTCGAGTTCCTTGACGAGTGCCTCCGGGGAAAGCACCACGCCGTTGCCGATGTAGCAGGTAACGCCATCGCGGAGGATGCCCGAGGGCACCAGATGCAAAACGGTTTTACGCCCGCCGATCACCAGCGTATGACCGGCGTTGTGTCCGCCCTGATAACGCACCACTGCCTGAGCATGATCGGTCAGCCAGTCGACGATCTTGCCCTTGCCTTCGTCGCCCCATTGGGTGCCGACCACAACAACATTCTTGGCCATGCTCATTCTTCCTTCAAAGATTCGATTATCCATTCGGCGCCGCGCCGGATCAGCCGCCGCGTGCAGCCCGCTTCCCGCCAATTGCCATCGTGCCCGGGCAGCGCGAGCGCCACTTTTTCACCGCGGCGGCGCAATCTTTCGACTTCGTCATGCGTGGCGGCATCTTCGGGCCAGGGCGCGAGAATCGCGCCCGCGTCTTGCGCTCTCGTCGCCAAACGGGCGAGGTCGCGCAAATCCATTGAGAAGCCCGTGGCCGGACGCGCGCGTCCGAAGGCTTCGCCTATTTTGTCGTAGCGGCCGCCCAGCGCCACCGCGCCGGCAGCGCCATCGCAGTAGGCGGCGAACACAACACCGTTGTGATAGTGGTAGCCGCGCAGATCGGCGAGATCGAAACCGATCGGCAGATCGGCCAGATCACCGGCGAGGCGGCGCAAGGTGTCGAGCGCGTTGGCGATGGCGGGCGTCGCGGGCAGGCGCTTGGCCGCCTCGGCCAGCACTTCGACGCCGCCGTACAGTTCCGGCAACGCGAGCAGTCCGGCGCGGGCAGGCTCGGCAACCGGGGCCGCCAAGGCTTTCAGCGCGGGAACATCCTTGGCCTGCAAAGCGGCAAAGAGTTCTTGTTCAGTCGCCGCCGTCAAGCCGCTGCCCGACAACAGGGCGCGGAAAATGCCGACATGGCCGAGGTCGATGCGCGTGGCGGCAATCGCTGCCAATCCAAGCGCGCGCGCCAGCAGGCGGATGATTTCGCTGTCCGCTTCCGGGCCGGTGTGACCGTATAGTTCCGCGCCGATTTGCAAAGGTTCGCGCGACGACAACAGGCCGACCGGCCGCGCGTGTAAAACGCTGCCGCAGTAACACAGCCGCGTAACGCCTTTGCGGTTGAGCAGGTGGGCGTCGATGCGGGCCACTTGCGGCGTGATATCGGCGCGCACGCCCAGGGTACGCCCAGACAACTGGTCGACCAGTTTGAAGGTGCGCGGCTCCAGATCGTAGCCGCTGCCGGTCAGCAGGGATTCAAGATATTCGAGCAGCGGCGGCGCGACCAACTGGTAGCCGTGCCGCTCGAATTCGTCGAGCAGGCGGCGGCGCAGCGTCTCAACATGTTGCGCATCGTCGGGGAGCAAGTCCTCGATGCCTTCGGGGAGTAGCCAGTGACGCATCAGAGCGCCACCGCCATGAGGCCGATGCCGACCAGCATGGAAGTCAGGCCGATGAAGCGAATTTGCCCGTCATTCATTGCGATGATCCTTCTGAAGGTTTCGCGCCAGATGTGCGGCATGACAAACGGCAACATGCCCTCGATAATCAGCATCAGCGCGAAAGCCAGCAACAGGGATGAAGTCATCGGCCCATCTGCCTTTACTTGCCGCCGCCTTGACGGGCGCTTTTCAGATACTTGAAGAAATCGGAATTCGGCTCGACAACGAGAATGTCGTTGCGGCTGCGGAAAGCGCCGCGATACGCTTCTAGGCTGCGGTAGAAGGCGTAAAACTCAGGACTCTGGCTGAATGCCTTGCCGTAAATCGCCGCGGCCTTGGCATCGCCATCGCCCTTGATCTTCTGCGCGTCGCGGTAAGCCTCGGCCACGATCACTTCACGCTGACGGTCGGCATCGGCCTTGATCTTTTCCGCCTCGGCCGCGCCTTGCGAGCGCAGTTCATTGGCAACGCGCTTGCGCTCGGTTTCCATGCGCCGATAAACGGCTTCGGAAACTTCGGCAGGCAGGTCGACCCGCTTCAGGCGCACGTCAATGATTTCAACGCCGATGGCGCGCATGTCGGCATCAGCCTTCTTCTGGACATCGGCCATGATTTTGTCGCGCGCGCCGGAGACGACATCATGCACAGTGCGCTTGCCGAACTCTTCGCGCAGGCCGGAGTTGACCGTTTGCGCCAGCCGCGTCCTGGCAACCATCTCATCGCCGCCGACCGAAACGTAGTACTTGCGCACGTCGTCGATGCGCCACTTGACGAAGGAATCGACCAGCACCGGTTTTTTCTCGGCAGTCAGGAAGCGTTCCGGCTCGGCGGCATCCAGCGTCAGGATGCGGCGATCGAAGAAGCGGACATTCTGGATCAACGGCCACTTGAAGTTGAGACCCGGCTCGCGGATTTCCTCCTTGATCTCGCCCAACTGGAAAACAATCGCGTACTGGCGCTGATCGACCGTAAACAGGCTCATCGCGGCCACGACGAGGATGCCGAAGAACAGGAAGCCGATAAAGGGAAGATTGCGGCTCATGTCAGCGATCCTCTCGATCACGTGAAAGCGACTTGGAAGAAAGCGAGCGATAGTCTTGCGCAGCAGGCGCCTGTTCCCGCGGCAGCGCGTCGCCGGAGAGCGAGCCACCCTCCGCGGCCACTTGCGCGCCCGCGGCTTGCATCAGCTTGTCGAGCGGCAGGTAGAGCAGATTGCCGCTGCCCTTGGCATCGACCATGATCTTGCTGGTGCTGGCATAAACCTGCTGTACCGTTTCGAGATACAGCCGCTCGCGGGTCACTTCGGGCGCCTTGTTGTATTCGGCCAGCACCTGCTTGAAGCGCGACGTGTCGCCCTCGGCAGTCGCGATCATGCGCGCGCGATAGCCTTCGGATTCCTGCTGCAAGCGCGACGCCGTACCCTTGGCGCGCGGAATGACATCGTTGGCGTAAGCCTGACCTTCGTTCTTGTGGCGTTCCTTGTCCTGTCCGGCTTTAACGGCATCATCGAAAGCCGCCTGCACCTGCTCCGGCGGCTGGGTACTCTGCATGGTCACGGAACGAATCTGAATGCCCGTATCGTAACGGTCGAGAATGTCCTGAATCAGCTTTTGCGTACTGGCGGCAATGGCTTCGCGCCCCTCATAGAGCACAAAGTCCATTTGGCTCTTGCCGACGATTTCCCGAATGGCGGTCTCGGCAGCCTGTCTGACGGCGTCATCGGGATTGCGGTTTTTGAACAAATAAGCCTGCGGATCCTTGAGCAGATACTGCACGGCGAACTGGACGCTGACGATGTTTTCATCATCGGTCAACATCAGGGCCTCTTTGAGCATCTTGTTCTTTTCGGAATCACGATAACCAACCGTGATCGTGCGAACGCCCGTCAGGTTGACCACTTCGTTGCTCTGGATCGGCCAGGGCAAGCGCCAGCGCAAACCCGGATCAGTCATTTCATTGAAGCGGCCGAATTGCAGCACAATACCGCGCTGGCTGGCATCGACGATGTAAAAGCCGCTGCCCAGCCAAATCAGCGCCGCAAGCGCAATCAGCAGGCCAACGCCGCCGCCGAATTGCCGCGAATTCAAGGGGGGGCGATTGCCGCTGTTGTTGCCGTTGCCGCCGGATTTTCCGCCAAGCAAGACGGTCAGGCGTCGATTGAAATCGCGCCACAACTCTTCCAGATCGGGCGGGCCTTGGTTATTGCCGCCCCTGTTGCCGCCGGAGTTGTTACCCCAGCCGTTATCGTTCAGGGACATCAGAATGCCTGTAAACATGTCTTTGGTCAGGTCGGGAAATAATCGGATAGCAATTCTTGAATTCAGGCGTCTGCCGGTTCCACCGGACGGACGCGGCTGCACGCAACCTCGGCCAGTACATCACGCAACAGCGCCAATCCGGCACCCGTGCGGGCACTTATCCGAGTGCGGCTGATATTACCACACTCATCATGCTCGACGCCCGGCTCAACGCCCGTGGCATCAATCTTGTTCCAGACGATCACCTGCGGTACCTGCCCCGCGCCGATTTCGTCGAGCACCGCGGCAACCGCAGCCATTTGCTGATCGCGGTCGGGGCTGGCGGAATCGACGACATGCAGGAGCAAATCGGCTTGCGCCGTCTCCTCCAGCGTGGCGTGAAACGCCGCCACCAGCGCATGCGGCAAATCGCGGATGAAGCCGACTGTATCGGAAATCACGATTTGTCCCGCGCCTTCGATGAATATCCGGCGCGAAGTCGTGTCCAGCGTTGCGAACAACTGGTCGGCGGCATAGGCATCCGCCTTGGTCAAGGCATTGAACAGTGTGCTTTTACCGGCGTTGGTGTAGCCGACCAGCGAGACCGCCAGCGCGCCGCTGCGGATACGGGCGCGGCGGCGCACCTGCCGCTGCTTTTCGAGTTGCTTGAGCCTGTCTTTAAGCAGGGCGACCCGTTTGCCGAGTAAGCGCCTGTCGGTTTCCAGTTGTTTCTCGCCCGGGCCGCGCAGACCGATACCGCCCTTCTGCCGCTCAAGGTGTGTCCAGCCGCGCACCAGCCGCGTCGCCAAATGCTGCAACTGGGCCAGCTCGACCTGTAACTTGCCCTCGTGACTTCTGGCCCGCAAAGCGAAAATATCGAGAATGAGACTGCTGCGATCCACGACCCGCATCCCAAGGTCGCGTTCCAGATTGCGTTGTTGTCCAGGGGCCAACTCGTGATTGAACACCACCAGATCGGCCTCGTACAAACGCGCCGTATCAGCGATTTCGACCACCTTGCCCTTGCCGGCAAAAGCGGCAGGGTCGGGCCGCTGACGGCGACCGGAGACCACGGCCAAAGGCTGCGCGCCGGCGCTGGTCACCAGTAGACGGAACTCCTCCAACCGTTCGGCGAAGTCGCCTTCGCCGAAATCCAGTTGCACGAGAACGGCTTTTTCGCCGGTAGCGGGCCGGTCAAACACAGGCCCATCCCGGAAGACCGAATCTCACTCGCCGCCGTTTTCCTGCGGGAAACTAACCGGACGAGCAGGAACGACCGTAGAAATCGCGTGCTTGTACACCATCTGCGTCACCGTGTTCTTCAGCAGCACGACATACTGGTCGAAAGACTCCACTTGCCCCTGTAATTTAATGCCATTGACCAAATAAATGGACACCGGCACGTGCTCACGGCGCAGCGCGTTCAAAAACGGGTCTTGTAGCATCTGCCCTTTATTGCTCATAACGGCCCCTCGGCTCTAGTTATCGGAAAGAATGGCAATCGTATCAGGTTTCGGTT
>JAISPO010000155.1 GCA_031274855.1 Zoogloeaceae bacterium
TTTAGTGCGCGGGAATGACGTAGTGAAGTGCGCGGGAATGACAAAGTGAAGTGCGCGGGAATGACAAAGTGAAGTGCGCGGGAATGACGAAGTGAGGTGCGCGGGAATGACGGGGTGGAGATGCGGTGAGGAGTAGGAAATGCACACGAGTAAATCAAAACCGCTCTAACGACTCGCCTTTTGATCGCCACTGGCGCTGCCCTTCTTGTTGTCATCGCCCTTGATGGCCTTCAGGGCTTTTTGGGCTTTGTCGCGGTGATCGGCGCGGGGTTTTTCCGCCGCCGGTTGACCGGCGGCAGGCGGCGTACCGGCGTTGGTTTGAGCGGCGGCGATGGGGGCGGCCAGCAGGGCGGCCAGCAAGAATCCGATGCGCGTCATGGTGGAGTTCCCTTGTGATGATATTGCGCTCATGACATCATCATCGAGGCGGCTTCGGTGACGATGATATCGAGCCGGATGTCGTGGGCTTGCGGGCGGGTCGACGCGACGCAGGCCAGATCGAATCCGACGCCGATGGTCACGGGGCGCGGCGACAGGGCGGCCAGCGTGCGGTCGAAATAGCCGCCGCCGTAACCGAGACGATAGCCTTGCGGGTCGAAGGCGACCAACGGCAGCAGCACGATATCGGGGGCGGAAACAGCGCCGCCTTCGGGAATCGGAATGCCGTGGCGATCCTGGGTCATCGGCGTTTCCGGCGTCCAGAGACGGAAAACCATCGCTTGTCCGGGCGCGACGGCAACAGGCTGGACGGCGCGCCAGCCTTTTGCCAGCAGGCGCGTGATGAGGGGGCGGCAGTCAAATTCGCCGCGCAGCGGCCAGCAGAAGGCGATGGCTTGCGGCGGCCGGTCAGCCAGCAGAGCTTCAAGGCGGTTTTCGATGATCGCCGAGGCATGGGCGTGTTCGTCCGCCGTCATCGCCATGCGGGCTGCGATTTTCGCCTGCCGCAAGCGGGTACGAAAGGCGGCGGTTTCCGCTTCCTGATTCGCGGATGAGTTAGGCGGGGTCATATGCTAAGCTCGAAATATGTTGACACGACTATATACGATCCTCAAGGCTGCGTTGGCGGCGGCGTTAATCGTAATTGCCATGCCTGCGCTATCCGCCGCTTCCGCCACTTCCGCTGCGTCGATCATGCGCGACGCGCAAACGCGCTTTGCCGAGGCCGGCGCGGCCTTTCAGGCTGGTGATAACGCGCGTCTGGCGCGTCTGGCCATGACACTCAGGAATTCTGAGTATGCCCCTTGGGTCGAGTATTGGCGCTTGCGCTTGAAGATCGCGGCGGATTCTTTCGACGGCGTGGAGGATTTCCTTGACCGCGAATCCGGTTCGTATCTGGCCGAAAAGCTGCGCGCCGAATGGTTGCGCCAGTTGGGCAAGCGTCAGGATTGGGTGGCGTTCCAGCAGGAATATCTGACGCTCGCCCAGCCCGATCAGGAGCTGATCTGCCATGCCCTGCAAGCCCGCCTTGACCGGCGGCGGGACAAAACGGCGTTTGATGAAGCCAGGCTGCTGTGGCTCGACACGGCGAATTTGCCGGATGCCTGCCAGCCGCTGATGGACAGATTGTTCGCCGAACAGCGGCTCAGCATCGACGATGTCTGGGCCCGTATGCGCCGTCTGCTGGAAGCGCGCAAGTTCGGCGTGGCGCGGACTCTCGCGCGTTCCCTGCCTGCGGAAGAGGCTGTTGACCTGCGTCTGCTGGATCTCGCCATCGACAAACCGGCGCGTTACTTGAACGAGCAATCGCCCAAACTCGTCACCCGGTTCGAACGCGAGTTGGCCATTCTGGCCGCCGCGCGTTTGACCCGCAGCGATTTGGCGGACGCGGTCAAGCGTTGGCAGGCGATTGAAGGTCAGTACGCGTATGCCGACCGCGCCTATGTCTGGGGCCAGATTGCCTGGCTGGGCGCGCTTAATCACGATGCGCAGGCGCTGACCTGGTACGGGTTGACCGACACGGCCTGCCTGACCGATGAGCAGTACGGCTGGTATGCGCGGGCCGCGTTGCGGATGCAGGACTGGCCCGCGCTGACGGATATCGTCGAGCGTATGCCGGTACGCCTGTCCAGTCAGCCGGAATGGATTTACTGGCTCGCTCGCGCCCGCATGGCGCAAGGCCAGCGCGAGGAAGCGCAGGCCCTGTTGCAGAGGATCGCCGGTTATGCCAACTTCTACAGCCACCTTGCCGATGAGGAACTGGGCCAGCCGGTCACGATACCGGCGCGCGCCGCGCCGCCGACCAAACGGGAGCTGGACGAGGCGAAGGCCAACCGCGGCCTGCGCCGCGCTTTGGCTGTCCTGAGCGTCGATCTGGGGCCGGAAACACGCCTTGACGCAATCCGCGAATGGAGCTGGTATCTGCGCGGCATGAATGACCGCCAACTACTGGCGGCTGCCGAGTTCGCGCGGCAGCAGGGCTTTATCGACCGGGCGATTGCCGCCGCCGAGCGCACGCAGCTTCAGCACGATTTTGCGCTGCGCTTTCCCGCGCCTTACCGCGACAAAATAACCGCCAAAACACACGAGGCCGCGCTTGACGACGCGTGGGTCTATGGCCTGATTCGTCAGGAAAGCCGCTTCGTTACCGAGGCGCGTTCGGTCGCCGGCGCTCGCGGCCTGATGCAGTTAATGCCCGCGACGGCAAGCTGGGTGGCGCGCAAAATCAGTTACGCCGATTACCACCTGTCCAAAGTGACGAACCCCGATACGAACATGACGCTCGGCATCAACTATCTGAGAATGGTGTACGAGGCGCTGGATAACCAGCCGGTGCTGGCTTCCACCGCCTACAACGCTGGCCCCAACCGCGCGCGCCGCTGGCGCGGCGATCAAACGCTGGAAGGCGCGATTTACGTCGAAACCATCCCCTACAACGAAACCCGCGATTACGTCAAAAAAGTGATGAGCAACGCGACCTATTACTCGATCCTTTTCGAAAGCAAGCCGCAGCCGCTCAAAATCCGCCTCGGCGTGATAGCGCCCGCCAACACCGGCGAAGCAGCGGCTATCGACCTGCCGTGATTTACCTCGGCCGCCCAAGCCGGTAGACGGCGAGGCTGCCGAGGAAATTCTGTTCTTCGGTAATTTCGCGGCCTGCGTCGAGTACCTTGCGTTCGCGGATCGGGATGCTGCGCTTGGCGCAAAAATCGTCGAAGTC
>JAISPO010000167.1 GCA_031274855.1 Zoogloeaceae bacterium
CGACCAGATGGCCGCCCGCGCCCGCCGCATAGAGCATTTCGGTAATGTTCGGCGCGAGGCTGACAATGCGTTGCGCCGGTGCGGCAAGGCGAACGGTAACGCCGGTATCGTCCTTGACCACGATTTCCGCCTGCGCCGCCGCCGCAATCAATGCCAACAGCCATAACCAGTGCTTCATGCGTGTTCCTGCCTTGTGGAAAGGTGCTAATGATATCGGGTACCCACTTGCCAAAATAACCTTTTTGGTTATCATGCGCACATGGAAAAAAGTACGCCGCATTGCAAATTGCCGATGGTGAAAGCCTTGGTAGAGGCGGACAAGGTCAGGGCTACTGCGACTGCCTACGAGGGGGCTCGGGCGCTGGGCATCAGCGATCTGGCCGGTATGTGCGCCGTGGTGTTGGCGCTCACGCCCGACGACTTCTACAAGAGCATGACGACCTACGCCGACCATCGCATTTGGCAAGACGTGTACCACGCCCAAACAACGGATGGCGCGGCGGTGTATCTGAAACTGGCTGTCATCGACGATGTGCTGATCGTTTCCTTCAAGGAACTATGAACATGAAATGTCCTGTTTGCGGCGCGGCGGAACTGATCCGCGATACGCGCGACCTGCCCTACACTTACAAGGGCGAAACGGCCACGATTCCTGCGGTGATGGCGGATTTCTGTCCGGCTTGCGACGAGGCGATTCTGGATCGCGTACATGGCGACCGCTACAGTGAATTGATCGGGCAATTCCAGCGGCAGGTAAATGCAGCCTATGTCGACCCCATTTTCATCACCGGCGTGCGCAAAAAACTCGAACTCGACCAGCGGCAGGCCGCCGAACTTTTTGGCGGCGGCGTCAATGCGTTCTCGCGCTACGAAAACGGCAAAACCAAACCGCCGCTGGCGCTGGTCAAGTTGTTCAAGCTGCTGGATCGGCACCCCGACCTGCTCGATGAACTCAGGGTCGCCTGACCGCCGCCCTACTTACCGGATTTGAGCGTCAGCGGCAATCCGGCCGCGACCAGCGTGACCGTATCGGCAAGCGCGGCGATGCGTTGGTTCAGGCGGCCCTGTTCGTCGCGGAAGCGGCGGGCCAGCGCGTTTTCGGGGACGATGCCCCAGCCGGTTTCGTTGCTGACGAGAAGGATGTGACCGGGCAGCGCAGGCAGCGCGGCGAGCAGCTTGCCGATCTCGTCCTCCTGCCCGTCGAGTAGCGCGTTGGCGAGCCAGAGCGTCAGGCAGTCGACCAGCAGACAGCGTCCGACAGCGGCTTCGCGGGTCAGCGTGGCGGCAAGGCGTAGCGGTTCCTCAACCGTGATCCAGCCCGCCGGACGGCGGCTGCGATGGTGAGCGATGCGCTCGGCCATTTCGGCGTCGCGCGCTTCGCCGGTGGCGATATAGGTCACGGCCAAGCCGCTGGCGATGGCCTGCTGTTCCGCAAAACTGCTCTTGCCCGAGCGGGCGCCGCCGAGAATGAGTTCAATCATGGGCAGACTATAATCGACTCAATGAATTGGATGCATTTCCCCGCTCCCGCCACGCGCGAATTCGATGCCGCCCTGCGGCGCAAAATCGACCGGAAAACCAAACCGCTCGGCGCGCTGGGCCGCCTTGAAGAACTCGCTCTCCAGATTGGCCGCGTGCAGGGCACGTTGACGCCGCGTCTCGCCCATCCGCACATCGTCGTGCTGGCCGGCGACCACGGCGCGGCCAAGGCAGGCATCTCGCCCTATCCGCAGGAAGTGACTTGGCAGATGGTCGAAAACTTCCTCTCCGGCGGCGCGGCCATTAATGTTTTTGCCCGCGCCAATGAGATCGGCCTGACCATCGTCGACGCCGGTGTCGCGCATGATTTCGGGCCGCGCCCGAATCTGGTGGATGCGAAAGTCAGCCCTCACGGCACAGCGAATTATCTCGACGGCGCGGCGATGAGCGCCGAGCAGCGCGACACGGCGCTGGCCAGGGGCGCGGCCATCGCGCATGAGCTCGCGGCCCAAGGCTGCACGATCATCGGCTTCGGCGAAATGGGCATTGGCAACACTGCCGCCGCCTCGCTCATCACCCACTGCCTTACCGGTCTGCCGCTGGCGGCCTGCGTCGGGCGCGGCGCGGGGCTAGACGACGCCGGACTGAACAAAAAGCAAAAGCTGCTCGAACAGGCGCTGGCTGTCTGGCCGGAGCGCAACGCGGATCCGCTGGCCGTGCTGGCCCGCTATGGCGGCTTTGAAATTGTGATGATGACCGGCGCGATGCTGACAGCGGCGAAATCGAAAATGCTGGTACTAGTCGACGGTTTCATCTGCGGCGCGGCGGCGCTGGCGGCGGCCCGCCTCGCGCCCGCCTTCCTCGATTACGCGGTGTTCTGTCACGCCTCGGCGGAAGCCGGTCATCGCGCGCAACTGGCCGCGCTGAATGCCGCGCCCCTGCTCTCGCTCGACCTGCGGCTGGGCGAAGGTACCGGCGTCGCGCTGGCTTGGCCGCTGATTCGCGCCGCCTGCGCTTTTCTCAACGAAATGGCCAGCTTCGAGTCGGCCAAGGTCTCGGAAAAATTGTGATCCGCCGCGAAGCCGAATACTTCTTCGCCGCGTTGCGCTTCTTCACGCGCTTACCCGTTCCGGCCTGGGTGGGACATTCGGCGGAACAGTTGAATCGCGCCACGCGCTATTTCCCGCTCATCGGCATCATCATCGGCGCGCTGGGCGTGGGCGTGACGCTGGCAGTGGCGCAACTGTGGCCTTCCACTCTCGCCGTACTCGCGGGCATGGTAGCCACGCTGCTCGCCACCGGCGCTTTCCATGAGGACGGGCTGACCGACAGCATCGACGGACTCGGCGGCGGCTGGTCGCGCGAAGACGCGCTGCGCATCATGAAAGACTCGCGTATTGGCAGCTATGGCGCAATCGGCATTGTCATGGCGCTGCTGACGAAGTTCGTGGCGCTCGATCATTTGCTCAGCCTGCCGCCCCTCGCTTTCGCGGCGGCGCTGATTGCCGGTCACAGCGTTTCGCGCTTCGCTGCGGCCACGCTCATTTGCACGCTTGATTACGCCCGCGATGACAGCAGCGCGAAATCGAAACCGCTGGCAACGCGCATGAGCCGTGGCGAACTTGCCTTTGCCGCCCTTACCGGCCTGTCGCCCGCCGCGCTGCTGCCGTGGCCGCAAGCCGCTGTCGCGCTGCTGCTGGCCGCCTTGGCCGCATGGCTGGCTGCCCGAAAGTTCAAACAGCGCATCGGCGGCTACACCGGCGATTGCCTGGGCGCAACTCAGCAACTGACCGAAATCGCCTTCTATCTGGGGCTGCTGTGCGCCTGTACCTGATCCGCCACCCGCAGCCCGCCATCGCCGCCGGTATCTGCTACGGCCACAGCGACATCGGCAGCGCCGAAGATTCCCATGAATGCGCCTGCGCCCTGCGCCCCCTGCTGCCGGACAACGCGCCGCTTTACACCAGCCCGCTGCGCCGCTGCCTCGATCTGGCGCAGGCGCTGAATCCGGCGCCCATCATTGACGCCCGCCTCGTTGAAATGAATTTCGGCGCGTGGGAGATGCAACGCTGGGACGACATCCCCCGCAGCGAACTCGACGCATGGGCCGCCGACCCGATCAACTTCACACCGCCCAGGGGCGAAAGCGCGTCGGCGCTGCGTCTGCGGGTCACCGCCCTGTTGCGCGAACTGCCCGAAGTTGCCGTCCTCGTCACGCACGGCGGCGTGCTGCGCGCCTGTACGGCGGAACTGACCGGCGCTGCCGATTGGCATCAACTGCATTTCGGCTACGGCTCGGTCAGCCTGATCGAAAATGGCCGTCTGATCTGGAAGAATAGGCGTCATGCCAATCCCGGCTGATCTCCTGCTCACCCTGCCGCAGCTTTCCGGCTTCCTCGCCGCCGCCGTGCTGGTCACGCTGGCCCCGGGGCCGGACAACTTGATGGTGCTCGGCTTGGGCATGGCGCGCGGCCGCCGCGCCGGTGTCGCGTTCGGCTTGGGCTGTGCCTTGGGCTGCCTCAATCACACCCTGCTCGCCGCGCTCGGCGTCTCGGCGATCATCGCCGCTTCGCCGCTCGCCTTCACCGCCCTGAAAATCGCTGGTGGCCTCTACCTGATCTGGCTCGGCATACAGGCCCTTCGCAATGCGCGGCCGCTCGGCGCCATCAAGCAAGCGGGCAGCGAACCGGCGCACAGGCTGTTCGCCAAAGGCTTGTTCGCCAACGCCATCAACCCCAAGGTCATCCTGTTCTTCCTCGCCTTCCTGCCGCAATTCGTTAATGCGGAACGCGCCCACGCCGGTTGGCAAATCGCCCAGCTCGGCCTTGTGTTCACGCTGGAAACCGTGCTGATCTTCGTCGCCATCGGCTGGTTCGCCGGCAGCCTCGGCGAACGCCTCGCCCGTCATCCCGCCATTGCCGTCTGGCTCGACCGCATCGCCGGCGGCATTTTCATCGCGCTTGGCCTGCGCCTGCTCGTCGCGCGGTAACGACCCACCCTTGACGCCGCCGTCATGTTCGTCTATTGTTACATGTAACATCAGCGGCGGAAGGTTTTAATATGACATCAGTATCTGTCAACGCACGGGTTCGCAAGCATCGGGACGTGCTGCGAGCGGCAGGGCTACGGCCGGTGCAGATCTGGGTTCCGGACACGCGCCGACCGGAGTTCATGGAAGAATGTCGGCTCCAGTCCCGACGAGTCGCCCGATCCGATGCCCGCGACCCTGAGCTGCAAGGTTTTCTGGACGCCGCTCTTGCCGATTTACTGGATGACGAGGGCAAGGCGTGAAGCGGGGTGATCTCGTCACTGTCGCCATGCCGGGCGACTTCGGAAAACCCCGTCCGGCTCTGGTAATTCAATCGGATCAATTTGACGAGACCGGAACGCTTACGGTGTTGCTGGTATCGGCAACGCGGGTTGATGCGCCTTTACTCCGCCCGACCGTGCAACCGACGCCGACAAACGGGCTGCACAAGCCATCTCAGGTGATGGTGGATAAGGCAATGTCGGTACGGCGCGAGAAAATCGGCCCGGTGTTCGGTACCCTTGATGATGAAGCCATGCTGGCGGTAACGCGTTCATTAGCGGTTTTTTTCGGCATCGCCTAACTTGATCCCCACACGCCGGACTTAACAAATAAAATTCAAGGTTATGCTTCCCGACGCCATTTCTCCCTCAAGGCTGCGCCGCGCGCTGGTCATCAAGTTGCGCCATCATGGCGATGTGCTGCTGGCGTCTCCGGTTTTCTCGGTTTTGAAACGCGCGGCGCCGGACTGCGAAATCGACGCGCTGGTTTATGTCGATACTGCGTCCATGCTTGAGCACCATCCGGCGATTTCGCAAATCCATCACATCGACCGCAATTGGAAGCATCTGGGCCGCACTGCCCAGATCGGCGCGGAATGGCGGCTCCTGAAAACCCTGCGCGCGCGCGGCTACGATCTGGTCATTCACCTCACTGAGCACAGGCGCGGCGCATGGTTAACGCGCCTGCTCCGTCCGCATTGGTCGGTAGCCCCTCGGCAGAGAAGCAATTTCTGGCGCAGCAGCTTTACCCATTTGACACCTTGGGCAAGCCATCCGCGCCGGCATACCGTCGAGACCCACCTCGACGCCCTGCGCCGGCTCGGCATCCAGCCGGTTGAGGACGACAAGCGGCTCGTGCTGGTGCCCGGTATTGCGGCGGAAACCCGCGTCGCCGCGCTGCTTGACGAGAAAGGCTTGCGCGAGCGCGCCTTTGTGCACCTGCATCCGGGATCGCGCTGGCCGTTCAAGTGCTGGCCCACCGAGAAAGTGGCGCAGCTGGCCGATGCGCTGTCGGCGCGCGACCTGACCATCGTCCTCACCGCCGCGCCGAGCGCTCAGGAATTCGCGCTGGTAGATGCGTTACGTAAGTCGATGCAAACATCGGTCGTGGATCTGTCCGGGCAGCTTTCGCTTAGGGAATTGGCAGTACTCACCTCCAAAGCCAAACTGTTCATCGGCGTCGATTCTGCGCCGATGCACATTGCCGCGGCGATGGGGACGCCAGTGGTCACCCTGTTCGGCCCTTCGGGCGATATTGAATGGGGTCCCTGGCGCGTCAAGCATCGCATTATCGTCAGCGATGCCCATCCCTGCCGCCCTTGCGGTCTGGACGGCTGCGGCGGCGGAAAAATCAGCGAATGCCTGACCGCGCTATCGGTCGAGCAGGTGCTGGCGGCCTGCGTCGAATTGCTGTGAAGCGCGGCGGCTATAATCACACGCCGCCCCATTTCGGAATTTCTCCATGCCGCCTGTAGCGACCCGTTCGCTGACCAGTAAGGAACTGTATCTTCGCCTGTTAGGCTATGTGCGCCCGTACAAGGCGGCTTTTGCCGTTGCGGCGCTGTGCATGATTGTCGGCGCCCTGACCGAGCCGCTGTTTCCGGCCATGATCAAGCCGATGACCGAGGGCAAATTCACTCAGGACGGTCAGCTTTGGCTGCTGCCAGCAATCATTGTCGGTCTTCTCGCGCTCAGGGGCGTACTCAGTTTCGTTACCGATTACACCATGGCCTGGGTCGCTAACCATGTGGTGCAGGACATGCGCAATGCCATGTTCGCGCGTTTGATGCGCCTGCCGACCAGCTATTTCGCCAACCAGTCCTCGGGCGTGTTGATGTCAAAAATCGCCTACGATGTCGGCAATGTCACAGGGGCGGCCAGTACTGCCATCATCACACTGGTACAGGACAGCTTGAAAGTGCTCGCGCTGATCGGTTGGCTGTTCTGGCTGGAATGGCGGCTGACGTTGATTGTGTTCTGCATCGTGCCGGTGATCGCCGTGGTGGTTAAAGTATTCGGTAACCGCCTGCGTTTGCAGAGCCGGCGCGGTCAGGAAGCGATGGGCGGCATCATGCACGTACTCGACGAGAGCATAGGAGCTTACAAGGTCGTCAAGATTTTCGGCGGCCAAGCCTATGAGAAAAACCGCCTCAAGGCCGCCAATGCCTATCAGCGCGGCGTCAACATGCGCGGCACGATTGCCGCAGCGGCGCAAGGCCCCATCGTCCATCTTGCCGTAGCCATCCCGCTGGCTGTAGTTATCTGGGTGGCGCTGGCGCTACTTGGCACAGATCAGAATGTTGCCGGTGTGCTGGCCAGCTTTCTGGCGACGATGATGCTGATCTTGCCGGCGGTGAAGCGGCTGGCCGATGTCAACGCACCGATCCAGCGCGGCCTCGCCGCCGCCGCCAGCGTCTTTGCGCTGCTCGACGAAAGCGAAGAAGAAGACACGGGCGTTATCACCCTGGCCCGCGCGTGCGGTTCGGTACGTTTTGAGCGTGTCGGCTTTCGCTATCCTGAAGGCGCGCACGCGGCGCTGACGGATATCAGCTTTGAAATGCAGACCGGCGAAACCGTCGCGCTGGTCGGCGCTTCGGGTAGCGGCAAGACCACCATTGCCAACCTGCTGCCGCGTTTCTTCGCGCCGCAGGAAGGCCGCATTCTGATCGACGGCCACGACTACACCACCCTGACGCTTGCCGGCCTGCGCGCCAACATTGCGCTGGTCAGTCAGGAAGTCGTACTGTTCAATGACACCATCGCCGCCAACATCGCCTACGGCGCGATGGCCGGCGCCAGCCGCGAGCGCATCATCGCGGCCGCGCGCGCCGCCCATGCGCTGGAATTCATCGAGGCGCTGCCGCAAGGCTTGGACACGCAGGTCGGCGAAAACGGCGTCAAGCTGTCGGGTGGTCAGCGCCAGCGGCTCGCCATTGCCCGCGCCCTGCTGAAAGACGCGCCCATTTTGATTCTCGATGAGGCCACCTCGGCGCTCGACACCGAATCCGAACGCGCCGTACAAGCCGCGCTGGAAGTGCTGATGCAGGATCGCACCACGCTGGTCATCGCCCACCGCCTTTCCACCATCGAACGCGCCGACAAAATCATCGTCCTCAACCAGGGCCGCATCATCGAATCCGGCCGTCACGCCGACCTGCTTGCCGCCAACGGTGCCTATACGCGGCTGCATCACTTGCAGCGCACTGAGGATCAGGCGCTGCTCAATCCCGCATCCTGATTAGTGCGCCTCGTCCCAGTTGGGGCCGGTGCCGACTTCTACGATGAGCGGCACGGCGAGTTTTGCGACGCCGGACATGAGTTTGGGCAGGTGTTCGCGGAGAAGGGGGATTTCGGCGTCGGGGGCTTCGAGGACGAGTTCGTCGTGGACTTGCAGGATCAGTTTGGCGGTGAGTTGTTGCTGGTCGAGCCAGCCCTGCACGGCAAGCATGGCGCGTTTGACGAGGTCGGCGGCGGTGCCTTGCATGGGGGCGTTGATGGCGGCGCGTTCCGCGCCCTGACGGCGGGCGGCGATGCCTGATTTGATTTCGGGCAGCCAGAGGCGGCGGCCAAAGACGGTTT
>JAISPO010000200.1 GCA_031274855.1 Zoogloeaceae bacterium
GATCACCTGAACATAGAGCACCTTGTACCAAGGCGTAGATCGGCGCGGCTGGGTGTTGGCTTGCAATTGGTCAGCGGTAAACATGAAATGATGCTCCTTGAATGCACGGGGTACGAAACAACGGACAACTTTTCTACCCGCGCAGTATACGCACGATAGCGGCTTATCAATTCAGTTACCGGCATTCAACCGCTAGAACATTTTCAGGTTAAGTGATTACATTTGCGAACCCTTCTATATTTCTTTGCCGGCCTGCAAGCACACGCAGAATGATGAGGCTGGGGCTGGCTGCGGTGAAGAAGCGGGGCCACGCACGATAACCAGTACCAATTGCTGGACGCCAGCTAACCTACCCGCGCCGCATCGTTCAGCGGACTCTATCTATGCGTTGCCATAGCGCTATAAGAGGAAGCAGTACACTTTGGACGCTAGTTTGCCTCTGCGGGAGGCGCGTCATTTTTGGCGTCCCCTGAGGGGAAAACGGATTTGGCGTGCCTGGGACTTTGCGGGGTGGGCGGCGGCGATGGATACGGAGCGCCGTTAATGATGCTGGGGGGCGTGCCGGGGGGGCGTTCGGGTAGCGGCAATATCAGCGCGGGGAGGGCGTCGGCATTCGTACTTGCCAGCGTGATCGAGCGCGCGTTAATCGACTGCAACGTGTAACCGTGACCGACGGGCTGACCGGCGCGATAGGGTTTTGCTGCCGCGCCATCGACTGAGAGCAGGGCCGCGCCTTCGCCGTTCTCGGCCCAAACCACGCCTTGCAGGGTGAAGCGCGTACCGGCTGCATCGCTTTCCGATGACGGTGCGCTCGCCGTGCCGCTGCCCAGCGCGCGAGCGACGGCGGTGGCATCGACTGCGACTTGCGACTCTTGCGTGAGCGCGGCTGCCGGTAGCGCCGAAGATGCCGCGCCGCTCAGACGCAGCGCCCAGAACACCCCGCTGGCCGCCGTGACAGCCCAGATACAAGCGGTAACCAAGGGGACAATCCAGCGCGTCCGGGCAGAGGAAGATGACATGAGGAAGGTCATGATGTCATTTGACGAATTGGTTGAGCTGGATGATGGGCAGCAGCACTGCCAGCACAATCAGCAGGACGATGATACCCATTGTGACGATTAACAGCGGCTCAAGTATGGTCGCTAGATGCAGGGCGCGGCGCTGCACTTCTGCGCCAAGCTGATTGGCGGCGCGTTGCAGCATTTGCGGCAGTTCGCCGGTCTGTTCGCCCAGCCTCGCGAACATCGCCAGCAGCCCCGGAAAACGTTTTTTCTGCGCCAGCGCCGAGGCCAGCGGCGCGCCTTCGCGCACCAGTACGACGGCATCAAGCGCGTCAGCGCGCATGGCATGATTGCCCAGCGTTTCAGCGGCGGATTGCAGCGCGCGAAGGATCGGTACGCCTGCGCTTGTCAGCATCGCCAGCGTGCCGGCAAAGCGCGTGGCGTTGTGGCCGCGCGTCAAGCGGCCCAGTAGCGGCAGGCGCAGCCACAGGGCATCAAAGCGCAAGCGCCAATCCTCACGCGCCAGCGCCAACTTGATGCCGAACGCTGCCAGCAGCGCCGCGCCGAGCAAGGCCCAGCCATAGGCGCGCACAAAGGCGCTCAGGCCGAGCATGAGCGTGGTCAACAGCGGCAGGGCGCGTTTGGTGCCGACGAATACGGCTGCGATTTGTGGCACTACATAGGTGACGAGAAATGCCACGACGATGATCGCAATGCCGGTGACAATGGCCGGATAAAGCGCCGCGCCGATCAGCTTTTCGCGTAGCGCCTGCCGCTGTTCGAGATCGTCGGCCAGCCGGTCGAGCACCAGCCCAAGCTGGCCGCTTTGCTCGCCTGCGCCGATGACGGCAGTGTAGATCGGTGAAAACTCGCGCGGCTGCGTTGCCAATGCGCGGGCAAAGGATGCGCCAGCATTCACTTCGGCGCGTAGCGCGGCGACCAGATGGCCTTGTTCTTCGGTTTCCGCTTCTTCGGCCAGCGCGTTAAGGGCGCGTTCCAGCGGCAGGCCGGAGATAATCAGCCCCGCCAGTTGGCGCGTCCATATGGCCAGCGCGCCGGCGTTGAAGACGGCTCGCCGTCCCAGCCGCTTGCGCCAGCCGCTGGGGGTTTCGTCGCCGCCCACCAGCGCAATGTTCAGCGGAATCAGCGCCTGCGCGCGTAGCAGGCCGCGCGCGCTGCGAGCGGTGTCGGCATCAAGCACGCCTTTTCGGGTTTGCCCTTGAGCATCAAGCGCTTCAAAGGAATAGGCGGGCATCAGCCCTCTCCCCTGCCCCTCTCCCGCAAGCGGGAGAGGGGAGAAGTTGGCGCCCTCCCCTTCAAGGGGAAGCCACCCGAACTCCCCCTCCCCTTCAAGGGGAGGGCTGGGGTGGGGATGGGGTTAGATGTGGGCATCGTCTAGTCCCGCGTGACCCGCAGCAATTCGGCGGGCGAGGTGATGCCTGTCTGTACCAGCCGCTCACCGTCTTCGCGCATCGACTGCAAACCGCTGTTGCGCGCCGCTGCCAGAATTTCGCTTTCGGTGGCGCGGGTATGGATCAAGGCGCGCAGCGGGTCATCGACAGTCAGTAATTCAAAAATGCCGGTACGGCCTTGATAGCCGCTGCGTCCGCATTCTTCGCAACCGCTGCCGTGACAGTGCGGGCACAGCTTGCGCACCAGCCGTTGGGCCAGCACGCCCAGCAGCGATGAACTGAGCAGGAAAGGTTCCACGCCCATATCGGTCAGGCGCGTGACGGCGCTGGCAGCGTCGTTGGTATGCAGCGTCGCCAGCACAAGGTGGCCGGTGAGCGAGGCTTGAATGGCGATTTGCGCGGTTTCGAAATCGCGAATTTCGCCGATCATGATGATGTCCGGGTCTTGGCGCAGGATGGCGCGCAGGGCCGTGGCAAAGTTCAGGTCAATCTTGGCGTTAACCTGCGTCTGGCCGATACCGGCCAGCTCGTATTCAATCGGGTCCTCCACCGTCATGATGTTGCTGTGCGCTGCGTCCATGCGCGCCAGCGCCGCGTAGAGGGTGGTGGTTTTGCCCGAACCGGTCGGGCCGGTGACGAGTACGATGCCATGCGGCTGGGCAATCAGTTTCTCGAAGCGCGTCAGCGTATCGCCCTGCATCCCCACGGCTTCGAGGGTAAGGCGGCTTTCGTTCTTGTCGAGCAGGCGCAGCACCGCGCGTTCGCCATGCGCGCCCGGCAGCGTCGAGACGCGCACATCCACCGCGCGCGTGCCGATGCGCAGCGAAATACGGCCATCCTGCGGCAGGCGCTTTTCGGCAATATCGAGATCGGCCATGATCTTCAGGCGCGAAATCAGCGCTGCGTGCAACGCGCGGTTGGGCTGCACCACTTCGCGCAACACGCCGTCGATACGGAAGCGCACCGACGAAGTGCGCTCGTAAGGTTCGATGTGGATATCGCTGGCGTCATCGCGTGCGGCCTGCGTCAGCAGCGCGTTGAGCATGCGGATGATGGGCGCGTCGCCCGCGCTTTCCAGCAGATCTTCGACCGCCGGTAACTCCTGCATCATGCGCGAAAGGTCGGCATCGCTTTGCACTTCGCTGACCACTGCCGCCGCGTTCGATTCGCCCTGCGCGTAGACGGCGCTGATGCGCTGCGCGAGTTGCTCGCCGGCCAGCGGTTCCCAAGCGGCGATGCGGTATTTGCGCAGCACCTCGCCAAGCGCGCTGCGCACCGCAGGGCCGGCCAGTAGCGAGGGCAGCCAGAGCGTGCAGCGGTCATCATCAGCCTGCTCAATCAGCAGTTGCTGGCTGCGGGCGAAGGCGTAGGGCAAAGGGTAGCGCGGCATCGTCGGTTTCCGTGGTCTCAGGGCAGCGCCTGCATACCGCCCCGCGCATCTGTAGTCCCGCCGAGCGTGTCAAGCAGCGAGGCTGCTTGCTGCGGGGGAACGGGCGGCTCGGCAGATTGCCGGGCACTGCCGAAGGGCAGCGGCGGGCGCGTACTCTCGTTGCCTTCGCTATTCGGTGGCGGCAAGGCCGGCAGCATATTGGCGCCGCGAACGTTGCCCAGCATCAGGTCGTATTCGGGATAGACCACCTTTTGCGCCGAGCGGATTTCCTCATAGCGGTCGTAAGCAAGCGCGTCACTGGTGGCCTGGTCACGGATTACCACCGGACGCAGGAAAATCATCAGATTGGTCTTTTTGCGCGCGCGCACTTCGCTCTTGAACAGATTACCGATGATGGGAATGTCGCCCAATACCGGCACTTTCTCAAGGCTGCCGGAATACTCATCTTGCAGCAGGCCGCCGAGCACGATGATCGCGCCGTCACTGACCACCACACTTGTTTCCAGTGAGCGTTTGTTGGTCGTCGGGCCGTTGGCGTTATTAACCGAACTGGGGTCAATTGCCGAGACCTCCTGAAAGAGAATCATCTTGACGGTGTTGTCCTCGTTGATCTGCGGCCGCACGCGCAGCGTCAGACCGACATCCTTGCGCTCAATGGTCTGGAACGGATTGACCGATGCCGTCACGCTGCCGGTGTTGGTGTACTGTCCGGTCACAAAAGGCACGTTCTGACCGATGACGATTTTGGCTTCCTGATTATCCAGCGTCAGCAGGTTGGGCGTGGATAGCACATTGCCTTCGTCATTGTTTTGCAGGAAGCGCGCCAGAAAGCCCAGCACATACCGGCCTTCGATTTTGGTGCCGACGCCGAAATTGAAACCGCTGGACGGCAGCGGGCCAGTTACGTTTTTGGTGGCTGCGGCAATCGCCAAATCAATGATGTTGGCACCGGCCAGACTGGAGTTGGTGCCCAGAATGCCGACATTGCGATCACCGTTATTACCGATGGCAGTTTGCCACTGGATACCGAAATCGGCTGCCCTGTTGGCGTTGACTTCGGCGATCAGGCATTCCACCAGCACTTGCGCGCGGCGTCCATCAAGCCGGTCGATCACTGCGCGCAACTGGCGGTATTGCGGTTCTGCGGCGGTGATAATCAATGAATTGGTTGCCGGGTCGGCCTGTATCTGCCCGCCGGTCGAAGGCATGTTCTCGTTGTTCACCGGCGCGTTGGCCTGCGCGCTCATGCCGCTGTTGGCCGACGCAGCGTTGTTGTCCGCCATAGCTGCCGGACGAGCGGGCGTCGCCGCTACACCGCCGCTGTTACTGCTGCCACTCGCATTGGCGGCCAGCGCAGCCCGCAGCGTTGTCGCCAGACTGACTGCGTCGGCATTTTTCAGGTAGACCACATGGATGTTGCCTGCCGCGCCGTTGTCGGTATCCAGCGGCGCATGGTCGAGCTTTTTCACCAGCGAATGCGCCAACTGCGCGCGCGCCGGATTGCCCGCGCGCACAATCAGCGAATTGCTGCGCGGGTCGGCCAGAATTGTGGTTTTGAAGGAGCTTCCCCCTGTCTGCCCCGCCGCCGCATTGGCATTGCCGCCTTCCAGCAGCCGCACGATCAGCGGCGCGAGATCGGCCGCCAGCGAATGGCGCAGCGGAATCACATCGACATCTGTCGCATTGGGCATATCCAGCGCAGCGATAATGCGCCCGATGCGCCTTAGGTTTTCCGCATAGTCGGTAATCACCAGCGCGTTGCCGCCGGCATCGGCATTGATGGTGTTGTTCGGCGAAATCAGCGGGCGCAGCGTCGGCAGCAGATTATTGGCCGATTCGTAATTGAGCCTGAAGATTTGTGTGACGATCTGGTTGCCCCGCGCCGCATCGGCATCTGCCGTGCCCACCACGCTGCCTTGCAGCTTGGCATCCGCCTCCGGCACGATCTTGTACAAGCCGTCGGCCTCGACAATGGCGTAGTTCTGCATCCGCAGCGCGGCGGCAAAACGTTCGAACGCCGCGACGGGCGCGACCGGCGTATCGGTAATCAGCGTCATTGTCCCCTTGACGCGCGGATCGACCACGATGTTGCGCCCTGTCACCACGGCCAGCGTACGCGCAATGGATTCGATGGCGGCGTTGTCGAAATCGAGCGTTATCGGCGGCACGTTCTTTTTCCCGCCTTTTTGTCGCTCGGCGCCGAATGCTGCCGGCGCCGCGCCAGACAGCAGCAGCGTTGCCACCAGCGCCAGTACACCGATGCGATGCGCGTGATGCAGGAATGGAATCTTCATGGTATCAACCCAGAGTAATGATTGAGCGAGCGCCTTCCCGCCGCCCGACGATGTTCAGCAAATTCGAGAGAACTTCCTCGCGTCCGGCGGCGGCGCTGGCCGCGCCGCTGAAATGCAGCGCCGTACCCGTCCAGCGGCCACTGCCTTCCAGCAACAGGCTGCTATCGGCTTGCGTGGTCAAAAGCAGGCTGGCCGCGCTTTCGCCCTCCAGCGCAAGCCGGTAACTGCCCAACGGCTTGAGCGTGTATAGCCGCGAAGACATCCCCTCGGCATCGAGCGTCGCGCGCCCCGTCAAACGCAGTTGCGCGCCCTGCCACTGCGTGATGAAAGATTGTGTTTGCAGCGCCAACCGGCCTTCCAGCCGCAGCGTATTCCACGGCGCGCCCAAACCGGCCAGCATGGTAGCAGGCCAGACTGAGCGGCCATCGCGCCAGACAAGACGCACGCCTTCGCCTGTCGGCGCCGCCAAAAAACCAATAGTCTGCGCCGCGCAGCACGGCAATTCGAGCGCCACATCGAGACTGCCCCAGCGCGGGCGAAGTTGCCAACCGGCCCGTCCGGGCAAAGCTACCGCTTCCGTGCCGTCAACGCCGGAGGCAAGCACCACGGCGGCGCTACCGTTCCATATCGTGCCGCGCGTGTCGAGCAGGCGCAGATGGTCGTCGCTGGCCGAACGCAACGCGGCGGCCAGCCAGTGCGCCGGCGCGTACGCCACCAACGCCGCGATGACGCCCACAACGGCCCCGGCAGCCGCCCATCGCCAACCGTTGACAGGTTTGGCGGCCATCAGCGTCCCCCTCCCTGTCCGGCAGGCAGCGCCATGACCAGCGAGCCATCCCACTGCGCGATGTTGCCGGTTTCCGTTTCGGGGCGCGTCAAATGCGCTTCGCGGGCCGTCGCCCGCGCATCGACACGCGCCTGCGCCAGCCACTGCGCCAGCGCCTCGGCATTGACGCCGCGCATCGTCACAGTCACGGTCTCGCCCATGTTCTGCACCTGCGCCTTGTCGCCGAAACTTTGCCGCGCCAAAGCCTGCAAAGTACGCAGCGCGTCATCCCGCTGCATATGCGGCTGCGCCTGCAACGCGCGGGCTTGCGCTTGCAGGGTTTGCATTTGCCGCATTTGCCTGTCGAGCCGCTGATGCTCCGCTGTCGCCGTCGACAGCGTGCGCAGCGCGGGCGACAACGCCAGCCACCAGAACAAGGCAAAGGCAATCAGCGCGATGCCCGCGCCGAGCAGGTTGCGCTCACGCGCCGTCAGCGCCTGCCAGCGTTGTTGCAGAACGGCCATGTGGTTCATGGCACGGCCTCCGCTGATACTGCTTGCACGAGCAGCAAATCTTCCTGACTGCGCGCCTGATAAGCGCGCGGCGCGAGTTTTTGGTCAAGCGCGCTCACTTCCGCCGGTGAAAGATCCAGCCCGCGCACGAGCAACTGTCCGGCCTTGAAATCAATCGCGGCCGCATTGCGGCCATCCGGCAGCGCATCGGCAAGCGCGCCGAGCAGGGGTTCAAGATCGGCGGTCTGCGCATCGCCCGCCGCCTGCCGCAAGGCGGCCACTTCGCGCGTCATTTGCACGGGCGCGTCGATCACCAGCTTGACCGAAGGAAAGGTTTCCGTCAGCACACGGTTAATAGCTTGCTGCTGATCGCGCAAAGCGCCGCGCTCTTGCCAGGCAAAGGCATTCAGCCCCGCCAGTTGCACCGCCAGCAGCAGCGCCACGCCCCAGCGGGCAGCACGCCACTGCGGCCCATGCCGCAAAGCCGCTGCCAGCGCCGCCAACTGCTTACCGGCGCGCGCGCGGCCTGTGCTGGCGAACTCGAATTGCGCCAAATCCCAAGACGCGCCTGCTGCCGTCAGCCAGCGTTGCGCGCGCTGGGCAATCGGCAGTGGCCGGCCCAATGCCCGCTCGGCCTGCGCCGAGACCGCTGGTTCGGCAATGACGCTGGCCGTCGCCAGCGGCACATTCAGCGCCGCGAGACCGGCGGCGCTCAAGGGCAGCGTCAACACGCCATCGGCATCGCAAACCGTGAATTGGCCTTCGGGCGAGGCATCCTCGTCAACCGCTTCCGCCGTCACCCACAACTGCGGCGGCAGATCGGCGGACTGTGGCGCAAATTCGGGCACGATCCGCGCCACGCGCCACCCCGCCTCCTCGAGCGTCTGCGCCGCGGCGCGCAACGCGCCCCGCTCACAAGCCGCCACCCAGACCGGCACGCCCGCGCTGACGCCGGATTCGAGCGCGAAGTGGAATTGCGCCGCATCGTCGAGCAGCCGGTCTTCCAGCAAACCTTCCAGCACCGTGCGCAGACGCGCGGCATTGCCCAGACTGTTCGGCGGCAAAGTCACGCGATGCCAGGAAACCGCCGCCGCAGGCAGCAGCAGCGCCACATCGCTACCCGCCAAACGGGGCAGCAGGGCCAGCGGCGCGCTGCCTTGGCCGATCAGCGTCTGCCCATCATCGGCAATGCGCAGCCAATGCCAATCGCCGCTGCGGGCGGGCGGTAAAGCATGGGGACTCAAAAGCAGC